>WTAW01000304.1 GCA_013139435.1 Candidatus Aminicenantota bacterium
CATCCCCACAATGAACCACCACAAATCCTGCTCCGGAGCTGAGCGATGCGTCGGTCACGATCATGGTAAAACCCTCGGGCCTCCCCAAAGCCTGGTCATCATCAGAGAGGGAATACTGTGTCTTCGCGATACAAACTGGAAGATTCTGGAATCCGTTACGCTCTATTCGCCTTATCCTCCGCCGGATCTTCCCCTCCATCGCCACTGAAGCCGCGCCAAACATCTTTGTGGCAATGACTTCGATCTTTTCGACAAGGGGCATATCTAGCGGATAGAGGTGTTGAAAATTGTGCTCGTCTTTTTCAATGGCTTTGAGGACCTCCTCCGCCAGCACCCTTCCACCCTCACTGCCCTTGCTGAAGACCTCACTTAGAGCGAAACGCACTCCTTCTTTATGACACAGGTCCAAAACTTTTTCGATCTCTTCATCTGTATCAGAGGAAAATCGGTTCAAGGCCACCACAAAAGGAACGCCAAAAAAACGGAGATTTTCGATGTGTTTCTGGAGGTTGGCAAATCCCTTCTCCACAGCTGGAATGTTTTCGATTTCCAGATCATCCCGCTTTATGCCTCCATGATACTTGAGGGCCCGGACCGTTGCCACCAGGACACAGGCATCCGGGGGCGGGAGGTGGCTTGTTCGCACCACGATATCGAAGAACTTGACCGCTCCCAGGTCCGAGCCGAACCCACATTCTGTGACGACAAAATCCGCTAGATTAAGAGCCAAGTCAGCAGCGATCACAGAACTCGTCCCATGGGCAATGTTAGCAAAGGGCCCTCCATGCACAAATATGGGAGTGCCTTCCCCTGTCTGAACAAGATTGGGTTGTATAGCATCCTTGAGCAGCGCAGTCATGGCTCCGTCGGCCTTGAGCTCCCGGGCAAAAACAGGTTTTTTGTCAGGGGAATACCCGACGAGGATATTCCCAAGCCTCTCCTTCAGATCTTTGATATCCTTAGATAAGCAGAGGATGGCCATGACTTCAGAAGCGGCTGTGATATCAAAGCCTGTTTCGCGGGCCAGTCCCCGGAGAGGACCCCCGATACCGATGATGACTTCTCTTAGAACCCGGTCGTCCATATCCAAAACCCTTTTCCAGGTAATGGTCCGGCTGTCTAAAAGACCACAGGCCCCATCAAAATGAATTCGGTTGTCCACCATTGCAGACAGAAGGTTGTGGGCCGATGTGATCGCATGAATGTCTCCTGTGAAATGCAGGTTGATCTCATCCTGGGGTAAAACATACGCAGCGCCCCCTCCGGTCGCTCCGCCTTTCATTCCAAAAACTGGGCCCAAAGAAGGCTCTCTCAGGGAGGCTGTTGCCTTTTTGCCGAGACTGTTCAACGCATCCGCCAAACCGATAGAGGTCGTGGTCTTGCCCTCTCCCGCGGGAGTCGGGGACATGGCCGTCACCAGGATTAGCTTCCCCCTCTCTTTGCCTTCAATACGTATTCTATCTGGAAAAAGCTTGGCTTTGTACTCCCCATATTTCACCAAATCCTTTGCTTTTATTCCTAATTTCGCTGCGATGTCTTCAATGGGTTTTATCACGTCTGACCTCCTGTCACTTAGCCTGAATTATTCATAAAAGATGCTAACAAACTTAGATTAAAAAACCTTTCACAAAGAAAAACTCAATATCTTATTGTTAGTATCTTTTACCCTACGGGCGAACCGATCTCACTACAAAGCCTTCGTTGTAGCCCATTCGAGGTAGATCACTACATCTTCATGGGTCACTGCCTCGCCTTTGCAGCGACTTCAATTCGTGAATAATCCATTTATCCTGAATTATTCATAAAAAATATCGATGTTTATCATAACAGAAGCAATATTTAAATGTTACATTGTTTTTTCGGAATACTCATTTGGGCACTGCATTTCCTATGCGATTTTTATAACCTATTTCGAACATTTTTAAGACAGAGTTCATACTCTTCGATAAGCCCCTGGTCAGCAAAGCTGAAATAGCGGTTATTCCCGATGATGATATGGTCGAGGACCTTGATCTGCATGATACTCATGGCAAAAACCAACTCCTTTGTGATCTCTCTGTCGCTTTCCGAAGGCTCTGGATCACCTGAAGGGTGATTGTGCACAAAGATGAGCGAAGACGCACCGAACCGTACCGCGGCTTTGATCACTTCCCGGGGATAGACAGCACTGGAATCTACCGTCCCCTCAAAAAAGGTCCTTTCTTCGAGGATATAGTTTTTGGCATCGAGAAAAAGGACTTTGAATCGTTCTGTTTTTGCATCCCTCAAAGAGTGATAGAGATAATCAAAGACTTCCTGCGAAGAATGACACGCGGGCCGGCTGAGCATTTTTTCTTTGAGAAACCGACGGGAGATTTCTTGGACCAGCCGAATCCCGAAAACATTGTGCGGACCAATTCCTTTAATCTCCCTTAACTCCGCTTCGTCGGCCTCCAAAACTCGTCTTAAAACCTTAAACCTCTCCATTGCTTCTTTTGCCTGCTTTTTACAATCCCGTCTCGGCGTGCCCAAGGTGAGCAAGATCTCTACGATCTCATAGTCCAGAAATCCCTGAAGTCCCCCATTGAGAAATTTCTCCCTGAGTCTCAAGCGATGTCCTGCCTCAGGCCTGTGAGCCATGGTGTTTGGCCTTTGGGCAACAATCCCATGTCTATTTTTTTCGATGTTTTGTTTTTTTGTGCTGGCCATAGCTCTCAAAGACAATAACGAACCAGACCTCTCAAAATTCACACATTTTGTAAAAAAATCAGGTGAGAGAGTTTATTTTTTTACGGAGGAAAAGAATTTAAGGCGGTAGATGCGGTCGGCCTCTTTGATCTTTTGACAGAGGATGTAGATTAAAACAAAGATGGAGATCCATATCCAACCCAAGAAGACATAGATTCCGATGGCCTCCTTGATATCTTTGGGAGCAGGTTTTATTTCTTCCGAGGCATCATCCTTTGCGGCTTGAATCTCTTCCTGTTGTTGGGGCGGTTGGGCCCACCCGGACACACAGAGGGACAAACCAACGCAGATCAACCCCACTAGAATCGACAGAAAGATCTTTTGACTTGGCATTGTCACAGCGGGCTCCATACCGAAAAGATCAAAACATAGACCACTAACACATATCCCAGAGCTGTTATGATCTTCCCTTTCCACTCTGTGGGCTTGTTGTCGATAACGGGCAAAAAGAAAATGAAAAGGCCGGCCATCAGCATGAGCAGCACAGCCACAGTGTCTCCGTTCACAAAGAGGATCTTTGCAGGGAATATCTTCAGAGTCTGGAACAAGAAGAGAAAATACCATTCGGGTTTTACACCTTCGGGTGCCGCTGCCATCAGATCGGCTTGTTTATCGAGTGAGGGAGGAAAGACGATCGCCATGGAAAAAAGAATCCCCACCAAGACAAGCCAGACGACCATCTCGCGATAGACAAAATTCGGCCAGAAAGGAATGGTTGGCACATCCTCGTTTCGGGTTTCTGCGTCAAGAGGAATGCTCATCCCCTTCTTTTGGATGAGATAGACATGGATGGCAAGCAAGAGAAAGATGAAGATGGGCAGGATACATACGTGTATCCCGAAAAAACGCGTCAGGGTATCGCCGGTCACATCCCCGCCACCACGAAGAAGCGTGGTCACCCAGGCCCCCACAACAGGGATGGAACGGGGAATATCCGTCCCCACCTTTGTCGCTGAGAGTGAGAGGTCATCCCAGGGCAAAAGATAACCAGTGAAGCCGAAAACGAGAGAGCAGGCAAGGAGAAACACGCCACTCATCCAAGTGATCTCTCTTGGCTTACGGTAGGATTTTGTGAGCCAGATACTGATGAGATGAATAAAAACAAAAGCGATCATGAATGTCGACGACCAGCTGTGAACCGACCGGATGATCCATCCCAGTGGGACCTCTGTCATGATCCTGGCCACGCTGGCATTGGCCGCATCCAAGGTGGGCTTGTAGTACAGGATGAGCATAAATCCCGTGACAACCTGGATGACGAAAAAGAGAAGGATCGCACTTCCTGTATAAAGCCAGATGGAATGTTTATGCTGAGGGACTGGCTTCTCCTTCAAGAACTGTGTGATCGCCGAGAGACCGAAACGATCATCGAGCCAGGTTGAAAGTGCTTTGGGCCAATTCTTCATGTTCACTCCACATCCTCTCTCTTTATGATCAGGTCCGGTGCCGCGATCTCTACGACGAGGCGGCGCAAAGGATGGGGAGGAGGGCCACCGGTGTTAGTTCCGTACTCATCGTACCAGCCATCATGGCAGGCACAGAAAAACTTCTTTTGCTCGGGGAGATAGGCCACATTGCAATCCAGATGTGTGCACACACCCACAAAGGCGAGGTAAGTGCCATCGTCGTTCTTTTTGAGGATACCCGGTTTGCTCCCCCAGGGAAAACTCTTGACAGACCCGGGAGCCATCCCTTCAAAGTCTGAAAACAGAAGGATGACCTCATCCGGTTCCCTGTAGGGCGGGAATATGAATTTGACGACCGGATAGATAAAAGTTGCCAGTAGAGCTGTGGTCCAGCCTCCAAAAAGTCCGTTTAAAAACTGGCGTCTTGTAAAAAGCGAATGTTTGAGTTTCATCGTTTAAATGGGTTAAGGCTTTTTATTTTCTCGACGATAAGCTTTCGTCTCAAGGCTTCGATCCCATCGGCAGGACGCACCTCTTTAGGGCAGACCTCATTACATTTGAAAATCGTGTGACAGCCCCAGGCGCCGCCTTCTGTATTCACCCGCGACCAGTTCTTAAATGGCCTTTTATCCCTGGGATCTTTAACAAACCTGTAAAGTTTGGCTAGGGCGGCCGGCCCCAAATAATTCTCTCTCTTGGAAACCACTGGACATGCACTGTAACAGCATCCACAGAGAATGCAATTGACGTACTGAAATATTTTATCAATTTTTTCGTCTTCGATCCGGTGTCCCTTCTCGGGGATTGCGCCCTCAGAATGGAGGAACGGCTCGATCTTCACAAGAGCCTCCCAAAACGGATCCAAGTCTACCACCAGGTCTTTCTGGATCTCCAGGTTAGGCAGAGGCTCTACGACGATCAAAGGTGAATCGAGAGACTCGAGTTCGGTCCGGCAGGCCAAGTCGAACTTGCCGTTGAGAACCATAGCGCAAGAGCCGCATATGGCTTCACGACAACTGTACCGGAATGACAAACTGCAATCCTGGACATTCCTGATCTCCATCAGCGCTTCGAGCACAGATTTGGTCTCTTCGGTCTCGTAGGAATAATCCTGAAAGTAAGGGTGTTCATCCTGACGCGGGTCGAACCGGAGTATTTTGAACAGATATTCCATCTCAGTACTTTCTCTCGGCGGGTTGATACTTGCCGATAAACACATCCTTGTAGCTGATCTGTGGCTTTCCCTCTTGCCATGTGATCAAGGTATGTTTAAGCCACTCCTCATCGTTGCGCTTCTCAAAATCCAGCCTGTAGTGAGAGCCCCGGGTTTCATCCCTGTTCAGGGCCCCGAGAGTGATCACTTCGGCCAGGTCGAGCATGGATTCATACTCGATGATGTTCACAAGTTCCTGGCTGAACCGAAGACAGGGACCGGAGATGTACACATGTTCATAGGCCTCCCGCAATTCCTGGATGGTTTCAAGACAGTGCGCTAGTTCGTTTTTATTCCTGAATAAACCGACCTTTTCATTCATGAGTGCTTTCAAACGGCCCATCAAGATGTGGAATTTTTCCCCGGAATCCTTTTTTCTCCATCCCTCCACTCTGTTCTTGAACTTGAGAGCCGCATCGAGAAGGTTTTTCTCAGAATCTGTGACACCGTTGGCCCCTCTCACATATTCGGATATTTTTTTTCCTGCGATCTTCCCAAAAACCACTGTATCCAACAAGGAATTTCCCCCTAAACGATTGGCACCGTGGACACTCACGCAAGCACACTCTCCCGCAGCGTAAAATCCTTCCACGGCGGAAGCACAGTTTTTATCAACATCTATCCCACCCATGGAATAGTGTTGGGCGGGTTGTATGGGGATGGGTGTATCGATAGGGTCGAGCCCAGCAAAATTGATGCAGATCTCCCGGATCCCGGGGAGCCTCTTCTTGATCTTTTCTGCGCCCAGATGCCTGATATCCAGATGCACATACTGGGATTCGTATCCATTGCCTTTATCAATCTCAGTCTGAATCGCACGCGCAACGATATCCCGGGGCGAGAGCTCCATGGATTGGGGGGCATAGTCTTCCATGAACCTCCGGCCCTTGTTGTTGACCAGGTATCCGCCTTCCCCCCTGGCACCCTCTGTGATGAGAATGTTTTTTCCGAGGAGAGACGTGGGGTGGAACTGGACAAACTCCAAGTCTTTCAAGGGAACTCCTGCGCGATAGGCCGCACCGATCCCACTCCCGTGATTGATGAAGGCATTGGTGGTCTTCATATAGACCCGCCCATAACCCCCGGTGGCGAAAACAACGGCTTTGGCCTGGACCGGGATAAATTCAGCATTCTCCAGGTCATAAACGACCACACCCAGGCATCGGCCGTCTTTGACAACGAGCTGTGTCACAAGCCATTCATTGTAAAACCGGACATTTTGTCGCACAGATTGTTCATAGAGCGTGTGTAAGATCACGAGACCGGTTCTGTCTGCAGCGTAACACGTTCTGGGAAATCCAGCCCCTCCAAAGGGCCTTTGGGCTATGACTCCACCGGGAAAACGGCTGAAAGGCACGCCTAAATGTTCCAATTCGTAAATAGTGAGGCTCGCCTCCTGGCACATGAGCTCAGCGGTATCCTGGTCAGCGAGATAATCGCTTCCTTTAATCGTATCGAACGCATGTCTCTCCCAGTTGTCATCTTTTCCATCGGGATTGTTTCCCAGGGCAGCATTGATCCCTCCCTGGGCAGCCACAGAATGAGAGCGCAGAGGATGGACCTTGGAGATCACAGCTACGGAGAGACTGGGATCGCTGGACAAAGCTGCAGAAAGCCCAGCCAACCCACCCCCAACGATCAGGATGTCGTGACTTAGCATTCAGTAATTCCTGGTGAAATAGATAATAAGGAGTATAGCGCTCGATACGACTCCAGAAATCGTAAAGACCCAGAAGAGCAATTTTTCCTTTTTCACACCAAGATCGATGATCACAGTCCTCAGCCCGTAGAGGGCATGGAAAACAATCGAGATGATCAAAATCGTATCAGTCAGGGGATTCGTATGAGCACCAGCGCCCAATCCGGTTTCTGTTCCTTTGTCATCAAAAAAAAGGATGTCAAAAACTTGATCCCTAGAAGGACAATGAGCAAAAGACCCGAGACCCGATGAAAAACCCACACAAACATATATTTCGCTCCTTATTCATAAAAAATGCCGATACTTATTTTCGCTTTCAACAGCATTTTTCATGGATAATACAGGTTACTTAAAGTCTTTCCAACTTGTCAAGGATAACTCAGGATAACTCAGCTTAATTCAAATAACAGACCCACAATGTTAGCATCCGCAAGTATATCCCTGTTGAATCTGTTATGAGAATATTGAAATTGGGATTTACGTTTTAATACCGTAAGTTTTTTGCTTATAGCTCAAGATCCGTTCGGTGACTCCAAGGGCTCGGGCCGCTTTGCTCTTTATCCCTCCGTTATCCCGGAGCGCTCTTTTGATCTCTATTTTCTCGAGTTTTTTTACTTTCTCAGGGAGTGTAAGTCCCTCAAACACCAGATCATCCTCGAGTGTTTCTTTCAGAAAAACCGGGAGATCCCCCAGTGTGATAAAACTCCCATCACAGAAAACGACTGCCCGTTCAATGACATTCTCCAGTTCTCTGATGTTCCCCGGGAAGGAATATTGAACGAGCACATTCATCGCTTCTGCGGTAATCTCCTCGATTGTCTTTTCCTCTCTCTTGCTGTACTTTCTCACAAAATGGTCCACCAGAGGAGGAATATCCTCCTTCCTTTGTCTTAGAGGAGGGACATGGATACGGATCACATTCAGCCTATAGTAGAGATCAGGCCGGAATTTTTCCTCTTTTACCGCCTTTTCCAAATCTCTGTTCGTTGCAGCAATAATTCGAACATCGGATTTCAGAGGCTGAGAGGACCCCAGCCTGAAAAACTCCTTCTCCTGGAGAACGCGCAACAGCTTCACCTGGAGATGTAGAGGGAGGTCTCCGATCTCATCCAAGAAGAGTGTTCCCTCTGAAGCGGCCTCAAACTTCCCAATCTTTCGCTCATACGCTCCTGTGAAAGACCCCTTTTCTGCGCCAAAAAGCTCGCTTTCTATTAAAGTCTCCGGAAGAGATGTGATATTCACGGGTAAAAAAGTTCCATGTTTTCTTCGGGAGGCAAAGTGGATCGCTTTGGCCACAAAGTCTTTCCCCGTTCCAGTCTCTCCAGAAATGAGCACCGTAGCATCACTCTTTGCTGCCTTATTAACCAGGTGGGCCACCTCCGCCATCCTGGCCGATGAAAACACAAAGTTCTTCGAACTGAATTTCTCCTCTAAAGTGCTGCGAAGGATGGATACTTCTTTTTGGAGTTTTTGCCTTTCCAGAGCTCTCTCGACCACCATCAGAAAGTTTTTAAAATCGATGGGTTTGACGATATAATCATAGGCTCCCTGTCTCATGGCTTCGACGGCATTCTCGATGTTTCCGAAAGCCGTGACCATGACTGGAGTGATCAAGGGGTTTCGCTCCAAGATCGCCTTGATGACGTCCAATCCGGTCTCGCCATCCAACTGGAAATCTACGATAGCCACATCGACCGTCTGTTGAGTGATAACATCCAGCGATTCTTGTTTAGATTCGGCCTCAAAAACAGCATACCCTTCCTGTTCCAGATTCTCCTTAATAAGCTTGCGCTGCAAAGGATCATCTTCCACGACCAAAAGATTCGCCTTTTTCATATCAACCTCCAGGAATGCGGATAGTAAAGGTGGTGCCATTTTGGGCGCTGCTAACAAGATCGATATCGCCCCCGTGGGCCTCCACAATTTTTCTTGTGAGATAAAGCCCGATCCCCATGCCCCCTTTCTTTTTGGAATAGAAGGGCTCAAACACCCGGGACTTCTCCTCTTCATCCATGCCTGACCCCGAATCTTCGACTGAAATGAAAACCTTTTTTCTCTCTTGTTTGACTGCTATGTCCACCTCTCCGCCATCAGAAGCCTCGATAGCATTCTTGACTAGGTTATGGATGGCCTGGCTCAAAAGCCCTCTATCGGCGAAAATGGTCACAGACGAATCCTGTGAATACCGAATGTCCACTCCCTTTTCTGTCGCTATTTTTTTCAGAGATTCCTGAACATATTTGATCTCATCATCCAGATAAAAGTGATCTTTGCTGAGATCGATGGGTTTCAATGAAGAGGAGAATTGGTCGACGATCCTTGAAATCTTTTCCACTTCTTTCTTCCCTGAGGAAATGACTTCAGAATCTAAGGAGGAGTCTTTTTTTGTGAGCAATTCAAAAAGAAGAGAGAGGCTGTTGAGAGGATTCTTGATCTCATGGGCCACACCGGAAGTCAACGCTGAAATCTCTCGGAATCTCTCCTTCTCCTTTTTTTCTTCTTCCAGCTCTCTTTTTTTCTTCAGAAAATGGGTCTGAAGTTGATAAAGGCCTATGGAAAAGACAACCCCTACAACAACAAGAAAGCCAAAAACCAGAAAAAACCTCCTCCGAGAATGGGCGATCATTTCCTCCAGGCCTATCAGAGAATAGCCGAGGTAGAGAAAATAAGTTTTCCCATCGGACATAGAGAAGGAGGAAAAATAATTGAATATTTTTCCTGCGGGTGAATCAATGATCCAGGAGGCTTCATCTTTCATGGACTCCTTTGAGAGAGGGAGATATCCTTCAAATCGAGATTTCCATCCCAGAATCTCTCTATTTTCATCAACAAGCGCCATATAATATATATTTTCTTCCCCCGAATACAGATCTAAGATCTTATCAGAGGAATAATCCTCATCCAACAAATGTGAGAAATTGACTTTCAAAATCCCTGCTGTAGCCTGAAGTTGTTCTTCGACTACTTCCTCAACCTTATTTTTTATGAAATCGCGATTCAGCGACGAAAAAACAAAAAAAATGATGATGAATCCCAGCAGAGGAAGATAAAAAAAGAGAAGATAATTCTTTATTTTCAAAATTTCTTCATGCCTTTGCCCCTTTTCTGTCCTTTTCTGTCCATCTGACCTCCCCTCCAATTGGGGAATCCGTGTTTGTCGCGAAGGACCAATGTCTCTCCCCTGATCCGGACTTCCCGAGCAATGATGTTCTGTGTTTTTCCATCTGTTGTGTATAAGGAGCCGACAATCGTCAAGTGTTCTCCTTTATGAAAATCGTAATCAAAAAACCACCCCGGACTGACTTCGACATTGTAGAGGCCGTGCGTGTTTTTTTCTTCCAGTTTGATCACCAGAAACGGAGCCGTACCTTTGTAACGGGGCTCCATTATGATTTCCAGAATAGTCCCCTCCACTTTTATTTCACTATCTACATTGTAAAAATGCTGGGGTTTTTGGCCGAATATAAAACAGGAAAATATCAACGATAAGAAGAGTAAAGAAAAAATTGTCTTACATCTCATTTCCCTCCTCCAAAGAAATGATTCCAACTGACTCCAACCGAAAAGAAATTTCCTTTCCAATCAAAATACGGATCATTTGAATGGTTGTTTATAAAAGAGTATGACAGATAGAGGGAAAACGAGGAAAAATCTTTTTTCACACTCAACTCCACGCGTTTACGTTGGTCCTTTCGAGTGACCCCTAAGGGATCCCCGTCCAGGCTCAGGCTCTCAATTCCTGGGAATTCTTTATTAGAATAAGTATAACCCATCTTCAATTCAATATTCCCGGGGCCCAGGAAAGTCAGTTGACTGCCCAGTTGAAATCCTTCCCAGGAAAATCTGTCATAAGAAGGATTTTCGACCATATAAAATTCCTGGATGAACACAAAAGGATTTTCGCCTGAAAGAACCCACTGCCTCATGCCGGTGATATTGAGCCCGACTTTATTCCCCAAGCCTTGCGCGATTAACGTTGTAAGAGAGAGGACCTGTATTCCCTCACCGCCATCCTGAGTGGACGCCGTGGGTGCATAAAGAAGAGAATAACTCCCTCCAGGATGTTTTCCTTTGCCCATTCCTCCATGTAAGAATGGAACTTCTACGACTGTAGTCAAACCCGCCGATTGATAGGGATGTAAAAAATATTTATACCCCCAATTCATCTCCGCCTTTACGGTCGTTCTTGTCTGGAAATATTTATCGATGGAGAGGAGGAAGGAGTGACTCAAAAAATCGTAAAGAGAAGTTTTATAGTTTTTAAATTCAAAGGCATAGTTGGATTTCAAGATAGAAGTCTGGCTGAGATAACTCTTCAAGGCCATAAAGAAATTCAACGAAAGATAATTATAATCGCTATAATCGGACTGATAAAAGTTTCCTCTCCCCGTAAGAGAAAAATACAGAGCCGTTTTATCGGCTAGAGGATGAAGGTAATCCAGTCCGAGGTCCTGGGTGTAATACGTGATATCGGAGTTTTCAAACAGATAGGAAAAATTCCCGAATGCAAAAACAGAAAACGGTGAAAAGTTCTTGTCCACGGAAAAGCTCAAATTGGACAAGTGGTCTGGTTCGGCAACCTTGCTCTGGAAGAGATTGTCGGTCACGTTTTGAAAAAAAGACAGAGTGAGTGTATCAGCACTCAAGATACCGCTCAGGAACAAGATCAGGAAAATCGAAATTCCTGTTTTTTTCATTTTCGTCTCCATTAAAGAGGGAAAAGAGGACCGGCCTCTTTTCCCTCCAAGAAAAAAGAAGAATTCACTCTTCTTATCAGATCAACCTTTGCCGTTTCTTCGAGAGTTTCCCTTGGGGCCGGTGTTATCACACACCCCACCACCAAGGCCTGTCTGGTTTTGCCTGAAAGACTGATTGTTCCAACTGTTTCCACCTCTGTTCCCGCTTTGGTTGCCAAACTGATTGCCTGAGTTATTCTTTCCATTCCTGTTCTGATTGCCTTTCCCATCCTGGGACTTTGACCAATCCGGATCTTGACCGTTGGGAATGCCGTCGTTGTCATGGTCTCTGAATCCATCGCATATGCCATCACCGTTCTCATCCACAAACATCAGCCGATTCTGGACTCTTTCTCTCGCCTGGCTCTGCACATCATTACTGACCTCATTCCGATCTCTCACCTGATTCTGGTCAGCCGCGAAAATAACTCCAGCACCCAGGATCAACAGTGATCCAGCCACGGTAAAAACTTTTTTCATACTCATTTTAACCTCCTTGAGTTGTTTTAGGCAACCTTAAATGCAAAGATCGTGCCAGATTTCTATCTTGCTGATTTTAATAGAATTACTATTTTTCTGCATTTTATTATTCCGACATATTTGTCGAGGACTGACAAAATTGTCGCTCTTTCCACTCCCCTCTATCAAGTGAAAAATTTACTTTTCGTAAAGCGTAAGGCGCCGGGCATAAAGGTTATTTGAACTTTTTGGGAAGAAAAAGGAGAAAATGGGCGTCTAATAAGTGTAAAATACATCTCTTGCTTATTTTGTCTTAAGATTCTTTATAGGAGAGAAAACATGTCTAAAACCTACCTAACTCTCGTATTTGCAATCGCTATCCTTTTAATCTCTTTCGCCAGTGCCAAAGATGTGGATGTGACGGGTGACTGGGAGATGACAATGGAATCGCCCAGAGGAGGCGAGATAACTCGTGCCGTACATTTCGAGCAGGAGGGAGAAAAAATCACAGTGACCACGGAAAGCCGGAGAGGTGATGAAATCACTGCAGAAGGAACGATCAAAGGGAACGAGATCGAATGGACTGTCTCACGAGAAACACCCCGCGGCGCAATGACGATGATCTACAAAGGAACTGTTGAAGGTGAAACAATGAACGGCACAGTCGAAATGGGCGACTTCGGCAGTGCGGACTGGACAGCTAAACGCAAATAAATTTTTTCAAAACACATCTTATTTTTTCCGTTTATGTTGATTCGTCTGCATAATTCTATAAAATTGGTCCTCAATAGTTTAAAATAGAAAGCTGCAAGAGGAAACGTATGATTTAGAATCAACGGGAAGATATTCTTCTTTCCTCCGTCTAATGAGTGTGAGAGGCAAAGAAGAACAATGACACTCCATGGACGAAAAAGACCTGATTCAGAAAAGCCAAGAAGGCAACGAAGAGGCCTATGGCATTCTCGTGGAGACATATAAAACAAAGGTGTTTCACATGGCCTACAGTTTGACGCTCAACAGGGAAGTCGCCGACGACCTTGCCCAAGAGGTCTTCATCAAGGTATTCTATGCGCTTCCGAGATTCAAGGGCAAGGCCGCATTCAGCACCTGGCTCCACCAGATCACAGTGAATCACACCAGGGACTATCTGAGAAAATCTTCGCGAATGAGACAAGTCCCCTTTGAAGAGACTAAAGGAGATCTTTCGATACATAAGGACGAAGCGGAGGAAAGAGAAAGAGAAGAAGAACTCGCGCAGAGAAAAAAGATCGTGCATGAAGTCATCGCAGCTCTTCCTGAAAAATACCGGATAATCCTTTCGCTGAGAGACATCCAAGGCCTTCCCTATGAAGAGATTTCTTGCGTGCTCAGCATCTCTCCCGGGACTGTGGACTCAAGGCTTCACAGAGCCAGGAAAATGTTGAAAAAAAAGATCACACCTTTCTTAGAAAAGGAAGGAGGGAGACAATGAACTGTAAAAAAGCCGAGAAACTTTTCCTGAGAGCCCATGACGGGCTTTTAAGCGGGGAGGAGTACAAAGAGCTTGAAGATCACATAAACGGGTGTCCTCTCTGCCAAAAAAGCAGAGCAGAGTACCAGAATATCTTCGAAGTTCTGCAAAAAACGGATTTTCCCGAACCCA
>WTAW01000368.1 GCA_013139435.1 Candidatus Aminicenantota bacterium
CATCTGCGTAGGCTGAGTTCGGCTTAATTTTGCCGGCGGCGCCTGGAACATGATCAACCGTCCCGTATTGTGATAGTGGAAGCTGGCATAGATATTGGGATGTGCTACCTGAAACTCATACACATTCCGTGTCTCAGGCTCGGACATCGGATAGGGATTTCCATCCTTAAGATTCCACCCATAAGGATAGTTCCGATTCGGATCAGGTCCGCCTATGTCATCCTCATTGATCATGCCATCACCATCGTTATCGTAGCCTTCGTCTCCAATCCTGCGGAAACGTCGTACTTCCTCCTTCTCGTCTTCAACTCTAACAAATTGCCGTTTGTCCGGAGATAATTTGTAATTACCCTTCGGATCCTCGATGTACATGGTCGAAAGCTCACCATCGCCGTCCACATCCTCTGTCTGATCCTCATCATACAGACCATCCCCGTCATTATCCTCAGGTCTATAAGGCTCGCGCGGATTATTCGGCGTGTTGGGATAGCTCACAAAAGATTCGTTGGCGTCCACATTCAATCCGGGCAGGATATAAAACGTACAGTTATCCACCAAGTCATGGACGTATTCATCATAATCGTACCGCGTAAGCAAATGCCACATCAGGTAAAGGGAACACATAATCCCATTCACCTCATTGCCATGGATCGCTCCATCCACCCACATGGCAGGTTTTTCCGAATGTTTCCCAGTGGATTTCGCCGTGATCGTTATCAAAAACTGATTGCGTCCCATCCGGCTTTTCCCGATGCTCTCAATATCAGATAGATGCGGATACTTTTTCTGGATGTCGAGCATGATCTCTGTCCACTCCGCATACGAGTAGTACCTCTTCCAACTGATAGGGAAATCCAATTCGCCATGGTATCCCCCCGGACTCTTTTGCTGCTTCTCCTGGGCAAGGGCCGGCGCTATGGAGGCTGTCAAAAAGATAACTCCCAAGATCGCAACCATTATGTATTTCAAATTTTTATGTGCTCTCATCGCTATCCTCCCTTATTGAGTGGAAAGGTTTTTGACCTTGGTGCCGCCCTTCTGAGATGTCACAATAATTTTAAGCGGAGCATCTCCCTCGACAGCAACCAGCCATTTCACCGTACGTTTCGATCCCTTCTGTTTGACTTCGGTCGGGCCATATCTCGGTCCTCGCTGGAACATCATCGGAAATCCGGGATAAAAGAACATCATCCTCCGCCTCTCTTGCTGGGGTGGCGGAGCACCTCGTCCTGAATACCCGGGAATCTTCATTGTCCCCTCGATAACTCCCAGTTTCTGGAAGGGCGATCCCTGAAGGTAGGCCACCCGGTCGCGGTCGCCTATCAACCACACAATGTCTTCCCTATTTCCTGCCAATTGAGCGCCTCTCCCCAAATGCGTCGCTAGCTTTCCTTTATTTTCAATGGTCGCCGTCACTTCCACGATTTTATATTTCCCTTTGGATTTTCCTTTTGTGATCGTTACCTGATCGCCCTCTTGACTGGCATCAGCCTCCCTGGCACTGCTCTCAGTGATGACCTTCGCCTTAGCCTCTGTGATGACAATTTCAGGCTGCAACCCGGCTCTAAATTTCTCGAACTGCCAGTGCTTCTCGCAGACATTGATCAACGGCTCTCCCGGCAGTGCATTACTGCGATATTTAGAGATCCATCCACCGATCTCTCCCTCGCCCAATTCCGGATGGTTGAACTTCTTCCAAGAGAGAAATAGCTTCCCGCCGTATTTCTCATCCTGGTACTTCAGCAGTGCCCGTTGGACTTTTATCCTTGTTTCCTCACCTTCAAACTGGGGAAAATCTGGGATGTCTCTCATCGGATTCCAAAGCTCGGTCGTGAGCGCATAGATCCCTAATTGCTTGTACATCCAATCCGTGGCCATTCCATAGTTGTATGGCTCGTCCTTTTCCTCGTCGTAGCTCACTCTCCAACCCCTGGGAAGCTCATAACCTCTGGCTTTCGCATATTTATTCTTCGACGTTTTCTCCATCTCCTCCTTAAACTCTGATAACTTTTCGGGATCCTGCCAAACTTCCGGAACCTTTTCCCCGATGATCTCCAGGTATTTTTTCCCCATGATCATGTCGAGAACAGCCACGTCCTTGGGATGAAGCTCTGTATGAGGTGCTGTTCCCATGGGCCTGAAGGTGAATCCTCCGGAAGTGTGATAATTCTGCGCCATCAGGATGTTTGTGTGGTTGGTGAAGAACTCGGCAATGGCATGGGTTTCGGGTGCAGATGTGGGATAGTCACCCTGCCCCCCAGCCATGGTTTTTTTGAACCAGCCCTCCGGAAAGTTGCGGTTCAGGTCAATCCCTCTTTCCGAGTCCTCTCCGCGCTCGCCATCCCCGTCATTGTCCCTGTCTTCCCGTATAACCGAATACCGCTGCTTCTCGGTCTTTTCTCCTTTCTTTAAGCGGATCATCAGACGAGGATCTTCCTCATCCATCACAAACCGACCTTTGGGGTCTTTGTAGCGAAACCGTGTGATGTATCCATCGACATTGAGGTCGTCAGGCCCATCCTCGTTGACCTTTCCGTCCTCATCGTCATCCTTTTTCATACTGTTCTGCCGCTGCGAGATCCCCTTTTCGATACTATTATACAAACCGTCGGGGTTGACCACTGGGCAGATATAAAAGGTCTGATCGTCTACGATCTGTGTGATCTCTTCATCAGAGCCATAGCCTGAGACCAGTTTATCGATCGTATAAAGGCAAACTTCAGTGCCCGTATATTCATTCCCATGTGTGCTACCACACAACCAAAACCCAGGTTTCCCCTGGTAAGGCTTCATGGGCGCGACATTTTTAACACCCTCCTTCCGTTTATTACGCAGCTCCACATGAGCATCAATGGTCGTCCCTGTCTTCATGTTGGATATCACGAGCACATAGATGGGCCTTCCCATCGTGCTTTTGCCGATCTCGAGGAGCTTTGTGATATTCGGGTAAGTGTTTGCAACCGCTTTGATGTAGGTTGCCGTCCCTGTGTAGCCGTGGTAGTCATCGAAGCTTATCGGAACCTTCTGCGCAGCGGACATAACTCCTGCAGCTGCGAAGAATAAAATAAGCATCATTAAGAAAAAAACCTGGCCACAATTCTTTGATATTCTGATTTGCATCGAGTCTTCCTCCTTTCTCCCAGTTATAGAGGAACTCCAAATCACGGGATCATCCATAAATACTGCTCCGGAATTCCATCTAAAGTAACAGAAAGAAATCACTTTATCTCAAATCAACATTGAAATAAAGAGATTTTCTTGAATGATTTTTATGCAGGATTTATCCCTCGAACAGATCGCAACGGAAACCGATGTAGGATCCATTCCCCGAATGGACCGAAATGGGGAATGGTTAGACCGTGCTCAACCCGCAGAGGAAGACCGTGTTCTATTTTTTCTCCCGGCAGATGATGGATTCGGGGTATTTGGCGAGCTGATCCATGAACGCATCAGGTGTGTTCTCAAGAAATTCTGTGCCTTTGAAAGATTGACCGATCAGTTGGCGGTTGATCTCGGTGCTGTATTCGATGAAATGCCCGCCAAGGTCTCCAATTTTATCCGTGTGCATATCGATGACTTTGGATTGAGTCTGGCAGTCAAAGTTAAAATCTGCGAACGAGAATCTTTTTAATCGAGGGGCGTCCTTAGTCTTAAAGTAAACGGTCCTATCCGTCACATCATAGACAATACTCCACTGGGTCCACTCTTCACTGTGGACGCTTTCCAAGATAGAAAAGGCGTATTCGACGATCTCTTTGCCTTTTGATCGTTCATACAGAGAGAGCATGTCAGCCGCCCTCGCAAAACGGTCTAAGGAATTTCCGGAAAAGCCGATCTCCTTTTTCCCTCCGAATCCTTTATGGCCCTTTAAATACTCCAAAGAGTCCGCATACGTGCTGTTCGTGAGCGCCTTTACCGGTAATGTCTCCGCTGTATGATAGACCATTTTGCCATCTAAAAATTCGACCGTCGCAGCCTCACCGGTTTTATCAGAAACCAAAAAATGGATGTGGGTGCTGTTCGTCGAGATCCTGATAGATGCATCGCTTGCGATCACTTCTTTGACACTCGATGCAGTATCCAATTGATACTGAACCCACTGCAGCTCATCCAGTGCCGAACGTGTATCCGGAGATGGAAATTGTGTCTCCTCGAGCCACATCACTTCCACAACTAGACCGGCTTCGTTCATACCTCCCATGGGGTATTCCTTGCCGTATTGATTGAAGGTGATACTTCCGTATTTTGAGACCCACTGGACCGACATAGCCGAAGGTTCAAAGGAATGGATGGACCTTTTGACCAGATTCCTTTTATTGGCCATCACAAAACCATAGCCGATGCCCCAGTCATAATTCCTCCCAAAAATAAGATTTTGTCCGCTCTTCAGGACAAAAGTCGAACAGGCCTCAAGCGCTGGACCGGAATGGATTAGTGATAAAAAGAGAAACACAATAATGACGTATATTCCGAGTTTTGTCATTTGGCTCTCCTTCCTCTGATATTACTTTGTCCCATATAAAATTTCAATTTCTTCCGATTTTTAAGTAAACTTAGAAA
>WTAW01000067.1 GCA_013139435.1 Candidatus Aminicenantota bacterium
AATTAGATATAGAAACAAAAAAAGCGTTTGTGCCAATTGCCTCACGTTAGACGAATGAAGGGGAGAGAAATTCTCACTAAATATAGCATGCAGTGTAGTAATTGTAGATGCAGGAAATATTACAGACATCTTCTTGTATTCACATTGCTTATCCCAATCTCTGCATCATTCGCAATTAATGATTATAATGGTACACTTCTTACCACAATAATCACAAAAAATCACATATACTTATCTTCTGATGGTATCGCAGTCGATAGTAGAACAGACGAAATCATATCTATAGATTTATCAAAAGTGCATAAAATATCAGATTCAGTGGGTGTGCTAATTGGGGGAATATGGATACATGATTTTGACGCTCAAATTAAGGAAAGTAGGGAGTTTGAAGAATTAAGCGATGTTGTTTCTGTAGCTAATGCTGTAGAACAAATATTGAAACAGGCATGGGAAAAACTCAAATCCAAGAAAGATAGACGGATGTTTGTTCTTATCGTTGGGTATGATAAAAACAAATCTCCCAGATTGTTTTATATTGATAGTCAACAGCATTTTTTAATTAATGAAAGAAAACTATTTCAAGATAGTGAGATCAATGTGGAATTATGTATTATGCCTCACAAGAATTCAATTCCTAACGATTGGAAATTGCTGCGTGATTACATTAAAAATGAAAGAAAAATAAATCCGAATAATATTCATCAATGTATGATTAATGCCTTTTCATCTCTTGCTAAAGATTATTCCAAAGTAGATGATCATATTGGTGGAACAATATTTTACTTAATATTAAATCAGCCTCATAACACCAAGGCGTTTTTCTTTAATGGTAACTGATATTAGGGCATCTCTTCTGATTCTATATAAAAAAAATAATAGCGTTGGTACCCATTATTGTGATGAGCCTTCTGAAATTTAAGGACTTAGAAGTCAAATCCGATCCAGAACTTTGTCTGCCAGCCACCGATAACGTCCCAGTCGAAGGGTTTGCTGATATCCCGCCACTCCATCCTCTTCACAAATTCGAGATGCATGGGAAAACCCAAAAAGTAGGCTTGAAATCCGAATCCTAACGAGCCTACGGCCTCATATTCATAGAGGATGGGGATATCATTTTCATCCAGGCCTAAAAAGCCATAGTATTTTGCTGGATATCCCTTCATTCTTGACCGGCCGATGTCGGCAAAAAGTGTGCCACGCACGGGGCCGAGTAATCCCAAGAGAGTGGTCCACTGATGCACGATCGGGATCCGAAATTCGAGATTTCCGAACCAGGCCTCTGTTCCCGTGAGAGAGTAGTAATACACGGAACGGACCTCGTTATTGCCCCCGAAATAGGTGACATATGGGGTTTTTCCAAAGCTCCCGAACAGCTTAAGCCTTAAGGCGAAGAGGGCATCGCCTCCGAGATGGAAGTAATGACGCAGATCTGCCCGTAGTGTTGTGTTCGAGAGAAAGCTGTTTGATACCGGAACGGCTTGCTGAACGGAAATGGAGAACGTGTTGCCGGAAACCGGGCCAAAATATTTGAAGCGCGTGGTTTCTCCAACGAGAGAAAAGGTGACACCCAGCATGTTTCCGTTCAAGAAATAGTTATACTGTGATCCTCTGTAATCGAGGACCTGGTTCATGTAGGGGTCGAAGAAATCTTCTTCCCAGCGCTGGAAGAACACGGAGGCCTGTGCACGGTAATACCTGTTGAAAGGATAAAATGCGCTGACGGTCGCTCCTGATATATTTCGAGTCGAGATGGCATCGGAGTAACTCAGAAAATTGTACAGGTAGGGATCGTAGTAGGCATAGGAAGGATAGTAGAACAAGGTGTAGGCATAGAGCTCCACAGCGTACTGAAGCCTGTTCTTCAGATTATAGAATGAGAATTGGTACGAGCGGTAACTTCTGACCTGATATGCGAGGATGGAGAATGTATAGTCGGCAAACAGGTCAGAAAAAGCGATGGCTGTTCCCCCGTAGATGGAGCCATCGGTCGATATGACGACTTCGACAGGAGGCCTTCCCATGAGATAGAGTTTTCCTATGCCTTTCTGCAGTTCGATCTCATCCTTGTTCACCTCGAGCGTCAGGATAGGCTCGAACTGTTCATATGTTTCCTCAGGCTCGATCACATCAAACGTTACAATCTTCTCCACTTCGGGTTCGAGTTCACTCTTGTAGATCTGGAAAGACCCCTTGTTGAAAGAGGAAAAAATGACAGTATTCGGTTCATTCGGATGCGGCGAAGGAAAAAAGTTCCCGGTCCGGACATCTGTATAACGCTTGAGTTCCTTGGTTTCCAGGGAAATGGAGTAAATGTTATGGGCTTCTCTCATATCTCCGGAAAAATAGATCTCAGTGGCGTCTTTCGAGAAAGCTGGAGAGATATTGTTTCCGGGGCCAAAGGTCAACTGTGTTTTTTTCTTAAGGTTGTCGGAGGGAGAGAGAAAGATTTTGTCATATATATCGAGCCTGATCGTGTAGGCAGCCTGATCGCCGTCTGAGGATATTGTGACGGCCTTCTCGTAGAGCTCATCTTGTGTTAAGTTCTGGATCTCCTCGGTTGTCAAGTCGATCTTGTATATGTCATGTATGCCTTTGTCGAATGCGACGTAAAGAAGAGCGTCTCCGTCCGGGAAAAAGGTCGGTGAAGTCGGCTGATCCTGGGGAATCGGGACGTCCAGGAGGGTTTTTCCCGTCAGGGCGTTGACGATGAACAGAGAGTGCTTCTGTCCAGACCGGCCGAAAAAGGCGATCTTGTCGCCATCCGAAGACCAGGCCACAAGCCTCCCCTCGGAGGGATCGATACTGTATCGGATGAACTCATACTCCATCGTGTACCCTTTGGTGATGTTCTTGAGGACTTTCCCGTCTTTTGTGGAAAGAAGGACGATGTCGATATCCGCGTCTTTGACGCTGTATGTGAGCACAGCCACGACATCCCCGGATGGGGAAAGAGAGTGAGAGAAGGCGAAGTAATAATTGTTCAGGGGAAACTGAGGGCCCATGGGGAGACTGTAGTCTTCAGGGTTGTCTCTAAGGAGCAGGTGTTTATATTTGGCACGGAGGTGTTTTTTAAATTCGTGATTAAACTCTTTAGGTTTTAGATTAAAGGTCTTCCAGATCGGGTCGGATCGTCCGATGAAGGAAGAATTTTTCATGGATTGCCAGAATTCTCTGATCCCGTTTTTCCCGAACTCTTTCTCTATGAATTCATAGATCGCATGCCCGAAGTCATAGGCGGGGTCGCGGGGCATCGGGTATTGGGAAAAAAGATGTCCACGCTCTGTCATGTCGGGCATCCTGTCGTTGAGAACGGTGTCCCGGACGATCAAGGAGGACCAGGAAGACCAATTGCCGGTGTTATACTCAGAAAATCCCTCCATGATCCAGAGGGGAGGCTGAGAGACAGCATAGATGACACCACCCGGGCTTCCCCAGAGCAGGTCGTACTCGAAGATATGAGTCAATTCGTGAGCGATGAGATCTTGCAATTCGTCTGGAGGCATATCCCCGTGCAGAGCGACGCGGTATAGGAGCGGCTCTGCCACACCAAGGACGCCATCGGGGATGTTGTACAGATTGGTCTGCTGGAAATCGGTCATCGTCTTGTAAAAGAGCAGGGGGACGGGAGCGGAGAGTTCATGCTTGATATCACGGCTAATCTTCTGGTATGCGCTCTCTGCATAAGAAGCGAGTAGCTTCAAAGTCCTCATGTCTTTTGTGTAATAATAAAGGTCGAAATGCGCGGTCTCGTATTTGTCCCACTGAAAATTGACGTAATTGACTTTGTTCTTTCCGTAATAGGGTAAGTAATAGAATTGGCCAAATCCCAGTTGTGCTACAAGCACTAAAAATGAAACGCAGACAAGAATTTTTATATGTTTTTTCATCGGGACTCCTGATTACTTGTTGATGAGATATCTTTCTTGGAGGAGCTCCTCGCCCAGAAAAGCCTGGAAAAGCTTGTCTTTGACCGATTGAATGAGGTCAAAATAAGCAAAGTAGGCTGTCTGGTTCGGATTCTTATAATTCCTCGTTTCCTTAAAATTTCTCTGGTAGAGGATTTCTCCAGTTCTTGCGTCGATCAAATAGAGGTCGAAGAAAAGCGTAAAAAATTTCCGCTCCTCGAGTGCTGTACTATCAGGGAAGGGATCTTCGAACTGACGTTTTTCTCTGTCCACAAGAGCCTTCCGGACTTCCGATTTGTAGTCGATCGTTCCTGTAAAAACAATGGCGTCTTCATTTTCTGTGGGGATGCCTTTCCAAAAAGCCTCTTGCTCGAAAGTCTCCGCTCCTTCGGGCGCAACCGCTGCTCTCGAAACGGGAATCGTTATGTTTTTTCCGAATTCAAAAGCAAAGTACTCCGTGGTCTCCTTGTTCAGGTCAAAATCTGTTCTTTCCTTCACCACGAGAAAATCTGTAACGACCATCTCTTGGAATCGTTCCAACTCGAAGGAGACAGGCCTGGGCATTTCCACCCGTACCCGCCAGTATTGCCCCCCCGCTGAACAGGAATACAGGAAAAGCACAGGGAGCAACCAAACCCATCTATTGTTTTTTAGGAATGTCATCTTTTCTAGCCTCATAGCGTTTTATGAACTGTTGATAATTGGCATTGATATGTTTATCATCCGGCCTGATTTTTAGGGCCAGATCATACTCAGTTTTGGCCTCTTCCCAAAGCGATTTTTTTTCATAAGCCACAGCCAAATTGTTATGCGCTGAAGCGGAATTGGGATCATTTTGTAAAACTTTTTTCCACCGGAAGATGGCTTCATCCCACAGGTCCAGTTTTGCGGCTTCGACACCAAAACGCATCTGATCGGCGGGAAGCGAAGAGGAACATTGCGTGATCACTAAAAGGATTGGGATTAGGGCAAGCGCCCCAATAATGGATTTATTTTTCATCACAAAACCTCTAATTCTAAGGTACTTCTTTTTGTTTCTTTCGTCAAGCACCCCGACAGTACTGCAATATTTGTACCAAATATTTCAGAGAAAGAGATGTTGCCCGCCCGTCAGAATTGTTACAAAATGGGGACACCTGTATACATTGAAGATGCGAACTCCAGCAAAGATGTAGTTGGAATTTCTTTGGATTTGTGGTATAAACATACTTTTTAAGAGAGAAAAAGATGCCCAAAGTATGCCAAATTTGCGGAAAAGGGCCGAGCTTCGGTCAGTCGGTCAGCCATTCACATAAGGCCTCCAAGAAAAAATGGAAGCCTAATCTGCAGCACGTCAAAGCACAGACCAAAGCAGGGCCAAAAAAAATCTGGGTGTGTACACGATGCCTTCGTTCGGGCAAAGTGACAAAAACCCTCTAGCCTCTACATTCTTTCCACAGAAAAAATTTCTTTGATCGCAGAGATCTTCTCTATGATCTTTTCGAGGTGTTCGACATCTCGGATATTGAGGGAGAATTTGATCTGTCCCTTTTTGTCAGGGAAAGTGACCACTTCGGCTTTTGTGATGTTACCCTTTTGTTGAGCGATCACTGTCGTGAGCCTTGCCAGGACGCCTGGCGAATCCTCCCCTTTGATCAATAGTTTTCCCAAATAAACACCTTTGATCGCCTTGTCCCAAGACGCTTCGACCATTCGTTGTGGATCCAGAATTTCCTTTGTGACGAGAGGACATCGGAGCGAATGGACCGTTATCCCTTTGCCTGAGGTTATATAACCGGTGATAGGCTCTCCCTTTATGGGATTGCAGCATTTTGCGAGTTTTGTCGATGCCGTTTTCTCGTTTTTCACAAGGATGACCGTCTCTGGCTTTTTCTTGACTTTTGTGACAACTCTTCCGAGAAGAGATTCTTTTTTTGCGGCCAGGTCCATTTCTGGGAAGATTTTTTCCATCAGTCGTTTGTTGGGGACAATCTTTCCGAATCCCAAAAGGGCGTAGAAGTCATCCATCTTCTTCATTTTGAACAGGACAGCCTGAGAAATACGCGTCCACATTGCAGGACCTTTTTTCACCCCAGAAGGAAGGGTGTATTTTCCCAATTCCTTGTCCCACATTTTTTTCCCGAGTTGGATGTTTTTTATCCGTTCCTGTTGGTTGAGCCAGCGTTTGATATGATGGCGGGCCTTTGACGTGTAGGCCGCGTTCAACCAATCTCTGCTTGGGGTTGTATTCAGGTCTTTCAGGATCTCTACGATGTCTCCGGGTTTGAGGATGGTTTTTAGATGGGCCAGTTTCGCGTTGATCTTTGCGCCTCCGGCATGAAGGCCCAACTCAGAATGAATACGGAAAGCAAAATCGAGAACGGTTGCTCCCAAGGGAAGAGTAATAACCGTTCCTTTGGGTGTGAACACATAGACTTCTTCCGGGATGAGGTCTGTTTTCAAGCTCTTTAAAAATTCTCTGGGACTTTTTTGTTCTCTGTAGAGCTCTATGGCCTCCCGCAACCAGGTGAGCCTTTTGTCCTCTTTCATCAAGGCTTTGGGGTCCGCCTCTTTGTATCGCCAGTGCGCAGAGATGCCATTTTCTGCCAGGTCGTGCATATCTTGAGTACGGAATTGGATTTCGATGGTCTGTTTTTTTTCTGTAATGATCGTCGTGTGCAGGGCCTGGTACAGATTCGGCTTAGGCATGGCGATAAAATCTCTAAACCTGTGGGGAATATGAGGCCAGTTCTGATGCACGATGCCGAGAGCTGCATAGCAATTTTTTGCCGTATCCGAGATCAACCTCAAAGCCATAAAATCAAAGACCTGGTCGAAGGGAACATGTCGGCTGTCCATCTTGTTGTAGATGCTGTATGGGCGCTTGATCCTATAGAATATTTCTGCAGGGATCAGATGCTCTTCCATAAGCTGTTCCAGTGTTCTTTGGATGTCCTTGAGCTCTTTTTCTGCTTTTTTCTTCAAGGGATCTACGAGCGACGCGATCTTGAAGTAGTTGTCAGGGTCGACATACCGGAAGGAGAGGTCCTCGAGCTCAGCCTTGATCCTCCCCATCCCCAGCCGGTTGGCTATAGGAGCGTAAATCTCCAGTGTTTCCCGCGCGATCTGTTTTTGCTTATTCTCTGGCAAAAACTTGAGTGTTTTCAGGTTGTGGATCCGGTCTGCGAGCTTAATAAAGATGACCCGGACATCATCTGTCATGGCCAAGATGATCTTACGGATGCTTTCGGCTTTCCGGGATTCTGGTGAGGATACTTCGACAAGGCTGATTTTGGTTATGCCCTCGATCAGGTGAGCGGCCTCTTTACCGAAGTTTTTTTCTATCTCCGGGGCCGTGACTTCTGTGTCCTCCAGGACGTCATGCAGGATTCCAGCGACAAGAGTTGTGGCATCCATTTTCATGTCGGCCAGCATGTTGGCGACCTCCAGGGGATGGCTGAGATAGGGTTCTCCAGAACGGCGGATCTGGCCTTTGTGCGCGTGAGCGGCAAACACATAGGCCTTTTTGAGACGTGTGATTTCCTGATCCGTATAGGATGAGGATACTTT
>WTAW01000227.1 GCA_013139435.1 Candidatus Aminicenantota bacterium
TGGAGGCCATGCTTCCCTATCTGAAGGAGTTCTACGGCAATCCGCAGAGTCTCCATTCTTTCGGTCAAGAGACTGCGAGCGCCATCGAAGAGGCTCGGGAAAAGGTTGCACAGCTGATTGAGGCGGACACCGAGGAGATCTTTTTCACCTCCAGCGGGACTGAGTCGAACAACTTTGCCATCAAGGGTATGGCTCTTGCTCAGATGACGAAGGGAAAACATATCGTGGTCTCCGCGGTGGAACATCAATCTGTTTTGCATCCAGTGAAGAACCTGGAAAAATTTGGATTTTCTGTTACAGAAGTCCCTGTGGATTCCTTTGGCTTAGTGAATCCTGAGGACGTCCGAAAGGCGATCACTTCGGAGACGGTCCTGGTTTCTGTTATGCTTGCAAACGGCGAAGTGGGGACGATCGAACCTGTAGCAGCCATTGCCAAAGTCTGTCGTGAGATGGGGGTCTTGTGTCATACGGATGCTGTGGATGCTGTGGGAAATATCCCCGTAAGCGTGAAAGCCATGGGCGTCGACGCACTGAGTCTTGCTGGGAATCAGTTTTACGGACCCACGGGCAGTGCTACTCTTTTCCTGAAAAAGGGAACGCGATGCCTTCCTCAAATCGATGGTGGTATCCAGGAAAGTGGTAAACGTGCAGGTTCAGAGAATATCTCCGGCATAGTCGGGTTGGGAAAAGCCGCCGAAATGGCTCAAGAGAAATTGAATGTGAGGGGAGATAAGGTTAAACCCCTGAGGGATGAGATCATTCAACGGATGGAACAAGAGGTGGACCATGTGATTCTCACGGGTCACCCAAAAAACAGGCTCCCTCACCACGCCAGCTTTTGCGTGGAATTCATAGAGGGCGAGGCCATGCTTCTGAACCTGGATATGAAGGGCATTGCCGCGGCCAGCGGATCTGCCTGCACGTCCCGTGCCCTGAAGGCGTCTCATGTCCTCCTGGCCATAGGCCTGGACCATGCAATAGCGCAGGGCTCTTTGGTCTTCAGCTTAGTAGAAGAGAACACTACCGAAGATATTGATTATCTTTTTGAAGTCTTCCCTAAAATCATAGAGAGGTTGAGACAAATGTCTCCCCTTTATCCCAAGCAAGAAGAGGAGTAAAAATATGATCTACAGCGAAAAAGTGATGGATCACTTCCAGAATCCCCGGAATGTGGGGACCATCGAGGATGCCGACGGAGTCGGAAAAGTTGGGAATCCTGTCTGTGGCGACATGATGGAATTCTATGTCAAAGTCAAGGACAACCGGATCGAAGATGTCAAGTTCAAAACCTTCGGCTGTGGAGCGGCCATAGCTGTATCCAGCATGGTCAGCGAAATGGCCAAAGGCAAGACTTTGGAAGAAGCGATGGCCATCACCAACGATAATGTTGCCGAAGAGTTGGATGGATTGCCGAAAAACAAACTTCACTGTTCGAACCTAGGGGCGGACGCGTTGCACAAGGCTATCGAGAATTATAGAGAAAATAAGAAGGCTCACGAGAAAGCGGTCGACGAAAAAGCCTATGAAGAAAAAAAGGAAAATTTTTTCTGTCCTTATTGTGATGGTCCTGTCGAAGGTATGGAGGGGGCCTGTAGAAGCTGTCAAGTTGAGTTCGACAAGTGTGATGAGTGCGGAAAAGTTATCAGCAAAAAAGAAGATAAGTGCCTTCACTGCGGCGCTACGAAGGTCAGGGTGTAGCTTTATTTGGAAGGGGAAATCCATGCAAGCCGATAAAGTCTTGGATTGTTATGGTTTGCTTTGTCCCATGCCCATCATACAAACGGCAAAAAAGATCAAAGAGCTGGAAGTAGGCCAGGTTCTCGAAGTTGTCTCTACGGATGCGGGCATCAAGGAAGATATGCCGGCCTGGTGTCGCCAGACAGGACAGGAGTATCTGGGCTTGGAAGAGGATGGAGAGGTTTATAAGGTCTATGTGAAAAAACTCAAAGACTAAGCTGAATAATCCAGGCAAATAGGCATGAAAGGTAAGAAAAGGTGGATAAGAGAAAGATTGTAGACGAAATCGAACGGTTGAAGGACAAGCGGAAAGCAGTCGTCATAGCCCATAATTACCAAATACCGGATGTGCAGGACATTGCTGATTTTGTCGGCGATTCCCTGCAGTTGAGCCGTGAAGCCGCAAAGCTGGACTGTGATGTCATTGTCTTCTGCGGAGTCCATTTCATGGCAGAGACGGCGGCGATCTTGGCTCCGGATAAGACTGTCCTCATTCCCGACATCCAAGCCGGTTGTCCCATGGCAGACATGGTCACCGCTGAGGAGCTGAGACATTGGAAGGAGGAATACCCAGGAAAGAAAGTAGTCTGTTATGTCAACACATCCGCAGAAGTCAAGGCCGAGTGTGATATCTGTTGCACATCCTCCAACGCTCTCAAAGTGGTGGAATCCATCCAGGATGATACGGTCTTATTTGCACCGGACAAGAATCTTGCAGCTTACGTTGCCCGTTTTACGGATAAAAAAGTCATCCCTTGGGATGGATACTGTTATGTGCACCATAACTTTCGAGTCAGGGATGTCCAGGACAAACAAGATCTTTTCCCAGATGCTGAGGTGTGGGTGCACCCCGAGTGTCGCCCGGAAGTCATCGACCTGGCCGACAAGGTGTTATCCACCGGAAAAATGGTTAAGGAAGCGCAAGTCACGGATAAAAAAGATGTCATTCTGGGAACCGAGGAGGGGATCATCCACCGCCTTAATAAGCTCAACCCGAAGACCCATTTTGTTCCTGTTCGAGATCATGCCATCTGCACGAACATGAAAAAAATTGACTTGTCCAAAGTGTTGCGATCACTCAAGGAAATGGTGTTTAAGGTCGATGTGCCCGATGAAATAAGCCAAAGGGCAAGAGGGGCCATTGAGAAAATGATCAGTATTGGGTAAGGAAAGCGAGATGAAGTACTCATGGCGCGTGGGGAGGATCGTAGGCATAGAGATCCGTATCGACTCCAGCTGGTTCGTCATTCTGATCCTTTTCACCTGGTCTTTGGCTTCGTCCTATTTTCCCGAGAGGTTTCCCGATTGGCCCCCTTTCCAACACTGGCTGATCGGGCTGATGACAAGCTTGTTGATATTTGCCTCTGTGCTGATCCACGAGCTGTCCCACTCAATTGTCGCCATAGCACAGGGAGAGAAGGTCAAAAGCATCACTCTTTTCATTCTGGGAGGTGTGGCACAGATCAGCGAAGAGCCCAAACAACCGGTGCAAGAATTCTTCATGGCTTTGGTGGGCCCCTTGACGAGTTTTGCTATTGGTGTTGTGGCGTTCGTTCTCTCTTTTTTTCTGAAAGGAATGAGTGAACCCCTTGGCGCTGTTGTTTCCTATCTGGCCATGATCAACATTATCCTGGCTGTATTTAATCTCCTTCCTGGCTTTCCCATGGATGGCGGAAGAGTCCTGCGGTCCATCATCTGGAAGGTCACCGGAGATCTGAGAAAGGCGACACAGATCGCATCCCGGGTGGGCCAGGGTTTTGCTTTTTTTCTGATCTTTGTCGGAATTCTTCAAATCCTAGGGGGTAGCCTTTCAGGCTTTTGGTTGGTTTTCGTCGGTTGGTTTCTCCACAGTGCTGCGGTCAGAGGATACCAGCAAGTTATGGTTGAGTCCCTGCTCAAAGGTGTGAGTGCAAGCGAATTGATGACCAAGGACTTCCATGCGGTTCCCAGCACACTGCTCGTCCAGGACCTGGTCGATGCATACATCCTGCGGCAGAAAGAACGAGTGTTCCTAGTCCAGGATGAAGGTGTTCTCAAGGGGATTGTCTGTTTGGAGGATGTGAAAACTGTCCCTCGTGAGAAATGGGCAGAAACTTTTGTGGCCGAGATCATGACACCACGTGATAAATTGGAAGCTGTTTCCCTCGATTCCGATGGCAGCGCTATCCTGAATAGTCTGACCACAAAAGAGATCCATCAAGTCCCTGTGATGGATGGCGATAGAGTGGCGGGGATCATCTGCCGCACGGATATTCTCCGTTTTATTCAGCTCCGTAAAGACTTGGGTGCCTAGAGAGGTTTTCTCCCGAGATATCCCTGCTTGAAGAGGTCATGCGATGGAAAATGCAGAGAAGCGTATCAAAGAGATCATCCGGATTTTGCATAAGACTTATCCGAAGAGCCGTACAGCTCTGACATTCCGGAACCCCTTACAGATTCTTGTCGCAACAATCCTCTCTGCCCAATGTACGGATGAGAGAGTCAATCAGATCACACCTATGCTCTTCCAAAAGTACAAGTCCGCTGAGGAATTTGCCCGGGCGGATCAAGGGGAATTGGAGGAGGAGATTCGCTCTACAGGATTTTTTCGGAACAAGGCCAAAAATATCATCGGAGCATCCACTCAGATCGTTGAGGAGTTTTCAGGCAAAGTCCCGGATAACATGGCAGATCTTATCACCCTTCCAGGTGTGGCGAGAAAAACAGCGAACATCGTGCTCTCCAGCGGATATCAGAAGTCTGAGGGGATTGCCGTGGACACGCATGTCAAGCGGCTTTCGGGACGATTAGGGCTGAGTAGAGAAAAGAATCCCAACAAGATCGAGCAAGATCTGCTGCACATTGTTCCCAGGGAAGACTGGATCGGTTTTAATTACATACTTGTGAATCACGGCAGGCAAGTCTGTCAGGCGCGGAAGCCCCAGTGCTTTAAATGCCCTTTAAACCATCTCTGCCCCTTTTTCGAATCCTCCGGGCAAAGTTGATCCTAGAATCATTTCCGAAGCCGTGATAAATGCTGTCCGAGTGTCCCAATTGGTGATTTCGAAAACACTCTCAGTTTCCCCAGCGAGGAAAAATAAATGAATTTTCTCCACCACACAATTGGGACACTTAATAGCGCAATGTGAAATCATGCCATTACGGATTTTGCGATGCTTACCGGGATTCAGTATGGCTACCATTAATCCCCGTTTTCTGGTAAATTGGTTTATTAGCGATCTTGTTAAACGGAAAGGCCCATGAACACTTTTTGCCATCATTTCGGGGTTCTGTCAAAAAACCCTGAAAAACTCAAAAAGTTCTATACTGAGAGCTTAGGATTTGAAGAGGGAGAGACACGACTTCTCCCGGCTGACCTTGTGGACCAGATATTCAGTATCTCTTCTCCATGTTATCTCACAAAGCTCAAGCGTGGCTCTGTGCTCCTCGAGATCTTTTCCCTCACCGATCTTCAAACGCACGAAAGAGAATGGACCACTGTTGGGTATAATCATTGGGGTATGGGTGTGGAGGATAAGGAACGGTTCGTTCAAGATCTCAAACAGAAAAACGTCCCGGTCATGGAGATCGAACACTCCGGCCGCATGATCTATTTTGTCAAAGATCCTGAGGGAAACCTAATTGAGATCTACGAAGTGAGGGGATAAGGCGTATGCTAAAAGAGGCCATGCTCTACCGCTCTTTGGGAGAACAGCGCTTGATCTGTGACCTGTGCAGTTTTCGCTGCGAGATCGTTCCCGAAAAGTATGGCATCTGTGGCGTCCGACAAAACAGGGAGGGCAAGCTCTTTACCCATGTCTATGGAGAAGTGATCGCCGCCCATGTGGACCCCATAGAGAAAAAGCCACTGTACCATTATTTGCCCGGCTCGACCGCCTTTTCCGTCGCAACGATCGGTTGCAATTTTCAGTGTCCATTCTGCCAAAACTGGCAGATCTCCCAAAAATCAAAGCGAAAGGGAAATACACCCTCCAATGATTCCTTTTCCCCCGAGGAGGTGGTGAGAGCGGCCAAAAATCAAGGATGTCGGAGCATTTCTTATACCTACACAGAGCCAACTATATTCTTTGAGTTCGCCTATGACACGGCAAAGCTGGCCAAGCAAGAAGGTCTTGGGAACTCGTTTGTGACAAATGGTTATATGACCCCTGAGGCTCTCGAGACCATAAATCCTTATCTGGATGCCTGTAACGTCGACCTCAAGTCTTTTAGTGAAGAGTTCTACAAAAAGATGTGCAAGGCCCATTTAGGGCCGGTTTGTGCATCCATTCGACTGATGAAAACTCTCGGTATTTGGGTGGAGATCACCACCCTGATCATCCCTGGCCAGAATGATTCGGACGAAGAATTGACAGAGATCGCTCGATTCATCGTCGATGTAGACCCGGACATTCCCTGGCATATCAGCCGCTTCCATCCGGATTATAACTTTACAGAAACATCCGCCACCCCTGTGGAAACTCTGCGTAAAGCCTATTCTATAGGAAAGAAGGAAGGTCTACATTACATCTACATCGGCAATGTCCTGGGCGAGTCAGAGGACACCCGTTGTCCCAATTGCGGTCTGTCTCTCATTCAAAGGACTGGGTTTTACATAACCAAGAGCAAGATCGCAGATTCAAAGTGCTCACACTGTGGCCATCCAATAGCAGGGATTTTCTAGTGTCACAGGATCAGAAAAAAAAATATCAGTTTTTAGAGCACACTGCGGATGCGAAGTTTCAAGCTTTCGGACATAGCCTGGAAGAGGCTTTTGTCAATGCGGTCTATGCCACGGTTTCTCTCATGTGGGACAGGGAGAAGATCGGGAGGAAGATCCAACAACCGGTCAGGGTCAAAGGACGAGACCTCGAACAGCTCCTCATGAATTTTTTGGAGGAGATCCTGTACCTGTTGGATTCTCGAATGTTTCTTCTCCACTCTGTGGAAAAGATGAAGATCCTGAGGGAAACGGACATATACGTGCTCGATGCCCAATTTCTTGGCGACATTAATGAGAAACGATATAGACCGCACGGCGACGTAAAAGCCATAACTTACAATGAGATGGAGATCCACACCAACGATCGCTTCATGGTACAGGTTGTGGTGGATGTATGAGGTGATGAGATGGAATTGAAAAGGATCAATGTTTACACTTACCAGATCTTGAAACATGGGAATATGAAGGTTCCCACTGTGATCTATACCTCATCCAAGCTTCTCGAGAGCATCAAACGCGACCGAACCCTCGAGCAGGCCCGGAATGTGGCCTGTTTGCCAGGGATCCAGAAAATGGCGTACGTCATGCCTGACGGCCACCAGGGTTATGGTTTTCCCATAGGGGGTGTGGCGGCTTTTGACCTCGATGAAGGGATAATCTCTCCCGGGGGTGTAGGCTATGATATCAACTGTGGGGTCAGACTCCTGAAAACAGATTTTATGGAAAAAGATGTGGAAGCAAAAAGGACAGAGCTTCTTGCACAGATCTTTCGGTCGGTGCCAGCCGGAGTGGGGAAAGGGGGAAAACTCCGGCTCAGCCGGAGAGTCCTCGAGGAGGTCTGCCTGAAAGGGGCGGAATGGGCCGTGGAAAATGGATATGGAGCACGTAGGGACCTTGAGAGAACGGAAGAATACGGGCGGATGAAGAGTGCAGATCCCAGCTATCTGTCAAAACGGGCGATCGATAGAGGAGTTCCTCAGTTGGGCACCCTGGGTGCGGGAAACCATTTCTTGGAGATACAAAAAGTCGATGAGATCTATGATCCCGAGATCGCCGGAGTCTTCGGGATTCACTCTCTGGGGCAGATCCTGGTCATGATCCATTGTGGGAGTAGGGGGCTCGGCCATCAGGTCGCTTCCGATTACATTCGGGCCATGGAAAACAGGTTCAGAACATCCGGATTGCCAGATAGAGAGCTCATAAATGCACCCATCCGGTCAGAGATGGGACAGCAGTACTACAAGTCCATGAGTGCTGCGGTGAATTTTGCCTTTGCTAACAGGCAGATGATCGCCCATTGGGTCCGGGATGTTTTTAAAAAAATCATGGGGAGTTCTGAAGGCATGGACCAGGTCTATGATGTCTGTCATAATGTGGCAAAATTCGAGAAACATGATATAAATGGTGAAGAAAAAGAGGTGTGTATCCACCGAAAGGGTGCAACCCGGAGTTTTGGTCCCGGCCGTAAGGAGATCCCGGAAGTGTACCGTTCAGTGGGCCAACCGGTCATCATACCGGGCAGCATGGGGACTGCATCCTATGTTCTGGCGGGGACTCGACAGGCCGAACAGTTGAGTTTTGGTTCCACAGCCCATGGAGCAGGACGGATGATGTCCAGGCATGAGGCTCGCCGACGATTCCGAGGGGAACAGATCAAGCAAGATCTTGCGGAAAAAGGTATTGAGCTCCAATCCACCAGTTGGAGGGGGATAGCCGAGGAAGCTCCCCAGGCTTACAAAGATGTCGATGAGGTCGTTAAGGTGTCCCATGAGGTGGGCATCGGAAGGCTTGTTGTCCGCGTGGTTCCTGTGAGTGTGATGAAAGGCTAACTTTTGTGTTGTTGGATCTTGCGTTTGGTGAAGTTGATGGTTTTTGTGATCTTGATTCCCCGGGGGCAGACGCGCGTACACTCGAAACGGCTTTCACATGGCCAGATCCCGTCGGGATAGTCCAGCTGGAGGAGACGTTCTTCAAATCCTTCATCACGGCTGTCATCGTTAAATCTTGCGGCCTGAACAACAGCGGCAGGACCTAAAAAATTGGGATTGACTTCCTGGATGACAGGGCATGCCGAATAACAGGACACACAAAGAATACACTTTGTTCCCTCTTCGAATTTTTGTCTTTCATCCGGGGTTTGCCGGAATTCCTTCTCTTTCGGCTCCTCGGAGCTCATAAAATACGGTTTCACGTGCATGTAATTTTTGAAAAACTTGTCCTGATCGACCATGAGATCCCTCTGGATGGGCAGGTTGCGCAGGGGTTCCACACAAATGACGGCGCCTTCTCCCTGGGCAACATCCTTTATGAGAGTCTTACAGGCCAGGCGCTCCTTCCCGTTGATGACCATGGCATCCGAGCCACACACGCCGTGGGCACAGCTCTTGCGGATCCCTAGAGTGGGGTCTTGCGTTCCTTTGATATCCAAAAGAACTGTGAGCAGCCTGTCCGTAGGTTCTGCGTCGACCTCATATTTTCGGGTGTAGGATTTACTGTCGGACTCAGGATTGAACCGTTGGATTTCTACTGTAATTTTCATCGTCCCTCTCCATCAATATTTTCGGGGTTTGGGTGCCCACCGGGAGATGTCGACATTTTTATAATCCAGTCTGATCTTTCCACCCTCCAGCCAAGCCAGAGTATGCTTGAGCCAGTTTTTGTCATCTCTTTCCGGATAGTCCTCTCTTGCATGGGCGCCGCGGCTTTCCTGTCTGTTTAAAGCGCAGGCGGTCATCATGTATGCCAAGTCCAAGAGATGACCCAATTCCAGGATCTCGAGCACTTGTGTGTTGAAGGCCTTGCTGGGATCGTTGGCCTTTATTTGTGTGTAGACCTGTCGCATTTCTCCTAAAGTATTCTTTGCCTTTGCCATGTTTTCCCCATTTCGGTATATCCCCACGTTTTCCATCATTACACGCTGCATCTCTTGGCGCAGAGATTCCGGGTTGGGACCATTCCCTTGACTTCGGAGTTCGGCAAGCCTGGCGCGTGCCGGTTCCCCAACGTCAGGGGGGGCAATCCCAAAATCCGCGCCCTTTACATACTGAGCCATGTGTTGTCCTGCACGGCGGCCGTAGACGATCAACTCGACGAGGCTGTTCGTGCCGAGTCTGTTCGCACCATGCACAGATACGCACGCACATTCCCCAGCCGCATACAACCCTTCGTATGTGGTGCCCTGGCTGTCGAAGATGACTCTTCCGTTGAGGTCTGTGGGGATACCTCCCATGGCATAGTGGGCTGTGGGATGGACGGACATGGGTTTGTCTGCCGGGTCGATGCCCAGGTATGTGCGGGAAAATTCAGCAATGTCAGGCAGTTTCGCCTCTATCTTTTCCTTTCCGAGGTGAGTCGCATCCAGATGAATGAAATCGTCAACCGAGCCATCCCCTTTGATGCCCCTCAATTCTTGGATCTCAGAGTGAATGGCCCTGGCGATCATATCCCGGGGAGCCAAATCCAGCAGCGTGGGCGCATACCTCTCCATGAAACGTTCTCCCTTGGCGTTTCGCAAAATTCCTCCCTCTCCCCGGACTCCTTCTGTGATGAGGATGCCCAATCCGCGAATTCCCGTGGGATGGAACTGGTAAAATTCCAGGTCTTCGAGAGGAACACCACGATTGACCAATAAAGCTTGACCATCACCCGTGTTTGCGTAAGCATTGGACGTGATGCGAAACATGCGACCGAAGCCTCCTGTCGCAAACAGCACCGCCTTGGCCTTAAAGATGTGGATTTCTCCAGTCGAGAAGTTCAGTGTGACTAATCCACTGCATCGCTGTCCCTCCATAACAACATCCAAGACATAATATTCATCGAAGAAGACCACATCGTTTTTGATGCACTGCTGGTAGAGGGTTTGAAGGATCATATGGCCGGTTCGGTCCGCAGCGTAACAGGCGCGCCGGACCGGTGCCTCACCGAAGTTTCGCGTATGCCCGCCAAACCTTCTCTGGTCGATGAGCCCATCAGGAGTGCGGCTGAAGGGCAGGCCCTTGTTTTCAAGCTCGTAAACGGCTTGGATAGCGTCTTCAGAGAGAAGGATGGCTGCATTCTGGTCCGTGAGATAATCCCCCCCCTTGACAGTGTCAAAGGCATGCCATTCGGGCTTATCCTCTTCAATGTTCCCTAGGGCAGCCCCTATCCCACCCTGTGCTGCGCCAGTGTGGGACCTGATGGGATAAAGCTTAGACAACACAGCGGTCTTCCCTGTTTTGCTGGCTTCGAGGGCCGCATACAGCCCTGCTCCGCCCGCGCCAACGATGAGAGCTTCGTATTCATGCATCGGATTCCCTTCCTGGCTAAAAGATGGACTTTTTACAATAGGTTCTGTGGCTGAGATTGTCAAGGCGCACCTCGCTTGGGATGCATTTCCAAATCCGTGATGGCAGGAATTCACATTGCGAAATTTCCTCGCTGGGGAAACTGAGAGTGTTTTTGATATCATATAATCTGATCATTCGGAATGCACCTACACGGTTCTTAGGGATTCCCACCGTTAATGCCTTGCATTTGACGTTGGTGAGGGACTGCTTTAAAATGATGGACAATACCGACAGTTCTTCATATTTTTTGTTGAGTTCTATAAATTTTTAGGGGAGATTTTTGATGACGCAAAAGACACGCAAAGAAAAAGATTCTCTTGGGGAGCTCTATGTGCCCGAAGATGCCTATTATGGGATCCAATCGCTCAGGGCTTCAATAAATTTTCCGATCAGCGGCCTGAAAAATCCGTCCAGCATGGTCAGAGCTGTTGCGCAGATCAAACGCGCTGCAGCATCCGTTCATCGGGAATTAGGACAGCTCGAAGATAAAAAAGCCGAGGCAATAGAGAAAACTTGTCTCGAGATTCTGGAGGGAAAATGGGAGGACCAGTTCATCGTGGATGTCTTTCAGATGGGAGCTGGAACCTCCTTTCACATGAACTGCAACGAAGTGATCGCCAACCGGGCGGAAGAGATGCTGGGAGGATCGAAGGGCGAGTATGCCATTGTCCATCCCAATGACCACGTTAATATGGGGCAGAGCACAAACGATGTATTTCCCACAGCTATGCGATTGGCAGTGCTGGCTCGTCTCAAGGAGGATCTCTATCCAGCTATGAAGAAGATGGAGGAGACCTTTGACGCAAAAGCTGATGAATTTGACGGTATCATCAAATCGGGCAGAACTCATCTGCAGGATGCTGCTCCCATCCGGTTGGGCCAGGAGTTCAGAGCCTACGGAAAGACATTATCTCAGGCGCAGATCTTTTTTAATTCTGCCGAACGCTCCCTTTATGCCGTGGGGATCGGGGGGAGTGCTGTGGGAACAGGGTTAAACACGGTGCCGGAATATGCTGGTTTGATGGCAAACCGTCTCTCCGAACAGACGGGATTGCCTCTTGTCCCCGCAGATGATTTCAGAGAAGTCATGCAGAGCATGCGCCCTATGACAGAGGTGTCTGCGTGGCTGAGAAACCTGGCTATCGAGTTGAACCGAATTGCCAATGACCTCCGCCTCCTCTCCTCGGGTCCGAAAACAGGTCTGGCAGAGATCATCCTGCCTGCTGTCGCTCCGGGTTCTTCCATGATGCCTGGGAAAGTCAACCCTTCCATGCTGGAAATGCTGAACATGGTGTGCTATCAGGTTTTCGGTAGCGACTTGGTTGTCAGCGGAGCCGCTCAAGCCGGGCAACTGGAGCTCAATGTGATGATGCCTGTCATCGCCTTTAACCTTGACTTCATGATCTCCATCCTTGCCAATGCCCTGAAAGAGGTCAGATCGCGTTGCATCCAAGGTATTGCGGTGGATAGCGAGCGCTGTCGTGAATATGCCCAGCAGAGTCTGGGGATCGTGACCGCCCTTTCCCCCCATATCGGATATCTCCGCTCTGCTGAAGTGGCCAGCCAAGCTCTCAGAGAGGGAAAGAGCTTGATTGAAGTCCTGGAGACCAGAGGCGACCTAGACAAAGAGAGCATAACGGCTATTCTTGATCCCAGGAAAATGACAGAGCCTGGAATTCCCGGCAAACCTAAAAAGGATAAAAACAAACCGTAATGCCGGCCATAAAGTTTGACAATTCCCCGCATTGTCTTTTAATGTAGGGAAAACCATGAAAGTGATACTTGCAGGATACAACGTCGACAGTTCCGTCATCGATGAACTGAAAAAAATAGTCCGTCCCTGCAGAATGTCACACCCGAGACCATGTCCGCCGCTTATGCGCGTATTTCACGGGACCCTCGCTCTGTAGACACATTGAGAGCCGTGGCCAGAACAGAGGTTGAGAGAGCCAGGCGGTCGAACAAAACCATCATCTTTAAAATGGGGCACCATTCTGTGGCGGAACATGCGGTCTTCAATTTTGACATAATCAGCGTCAGCCGTCTGGCCATCGAGGAGATCGAAAAGTTCCGCCTCTGCTCTTACACGGAGAAATCCCAACGCTATGTCAAACTGGAGGATGGCTTTCTCCTGCCCGAGGAGATAAAGCAGGTGGGGAAGCAGAAGATCTTTCTAGCGGTCATCAAGGCCCAGAATGACCTTTACCATGATCTCTATAAAAAACTTAAACCCTATTTTTTTGAAAGGTTCCCCACACTTGCGACCAATCCCAAGACGCATTCGACTCTGACTGGCTGGGCCAAGGAGGATGCCCGGTATTGTGTGAGTCTAGCAACTCTGGGCCAGTTGGGAATGACCGCTAACGCAAGAAACTTGGAATTTCTCATCCGCCGCTTTGCCTCCAAGGATCTGGCCGAGATAAGGGAACTAAACCAGAAGATATACACGCTCGCAAAAGCCGTTGCGCCTTCGATTCTGCTTTTTACGGAATCCAATGATTATGATGCCAAAACATATGAAAATCTCGAGAGGACAGTAGAATCTCTGTCCATTGAACACAATGGACAAGACCATGGAAAAGAAAAAAAAGGGATAGAAGGGGGAGAGGGAGAATGTGTTCAACTGGTTGATCACACCTCTGATGGTGATATGAAGCTTATAGCGGCACTCCTCCATACCTCTTCGAAATCTCCGTATGAAGAGTGTCTCGTGAAGGCAGAAGCCTTAGAGGCAGAACAGAAAAATAATCTCTGTAAGACCGCGTTCGAACACATGGAATTTTTTAATGCGGTTCTTAGGGAGTTCGAGTACGTCGACTTGACGTTTGATTTGGTGATATCCGCGACATGTTTTGCCCAACTCAAAAGACATCGGATGGCCACTTTGACTGCGCAACCCTATAACCTGCATCTGGGTGTCACCCTGCCCCCTTCCATCAGAGATATCGGAGCTGACAGGGATTTTCTGGCTGTCATCGATCAAACGGAAGAGTGCTACAGGACACTAGGAGATTCTCTGAAAACAGGTGCAGAATATGTGCTCACCAATTCCCACAGACGACGCGTTCTGATGAAAGTCAATGCCAGGGAGTTATACCATATGGCGAGGCTCAGAGAGGATACGACAGCCCAGTGGGATATCCGCCAAATCGTGAGTCGAATGAGCCAAAAGGCCAAAGAGGTCATGCCCTTGACCTTTCTCCTCGTCGGAGCGAAGGACGCTTATCCGGAAATATACAAAGAGCTCTTCAACAAGCCTCCGAAACTCAAACCCCCAAAACTCTAGCGGCCAATCATGGAGCTCGAAGGATGGGATTCTGATGGATGCCTATAGGATGAATACGCGCCGGTCGCGGACTTCAAGCATCCCTTCGAAGTACAATCTGACTGCTTCGGAATAGATTTTGTGCTCTTCCTTTAAGATCCT
>WTAW01000161.1 GCA_013139435.1 Candidatus Aminicenantota bacterium
CCAGTTATATTTCACCATACATGACAGCCCGATCCTCGGAGAAATTTGAAGAGGCTCCAATCCAGATTATCGAGTATGCTGATTTTCTCTGTCCTGACTGTCTTTACCTCACTCAACAGCTCGATCGACTGAAAGAAGAGTTTGCAGGAAAGATCAACATTGCCTTTCAGTTTTTTCCGCTGGATGGAAAGTGTAATGATGTGGTCGACAAGAATTTGCATCCAGGAGCTTGTGATCTATCCTACATTGCAGCTTATGACCCTGATAAATTCTCGCAGATTCATGATGAGATCTTTGCTAGTTTCACATCTGCCAGGAATCCGGAATGGAGAAAAGAACTAGCCAAGAAGTATCAAGTTGAAGATGGCCTGAATGATGAAGGAACCAAGGAGATCGTCAAACGCATAATCGATACAGGACGAGAGTATGAAAAGACATCGGATAGGTATGCTTACGGTATTCGCTCCACGCCCACGATCATACTGAATAACCGCATGATCATCGGCACATTGCCCTATGAGCATCTGAGGGCAATCTGTCAAGCCCTGGTCGAAGAACACGAAGGCGGTAAAAAATTCATCGAAAACTGGGTGCTTTTGCGAAAGTAACTATCACTCAGAAACTCCCAATTTTCACTATCGGTTCTCCCTTAACACTCATCAGAGCTTTGTATTTTTTGCTGTCTCATAGAGTGCGAGGAGATTTTCCAAAGGCACATCCGGTTGGACAGTGTTTGAAGGGGCGAGGACAAGACCTCCATTGGTGCCACAACACTCGATTCTTTGTTTCACTTCTGAAACAATATCATCAGGTGTTCCGAAGGGAAGAGTCTGCTGGCAGGAGATCGTTCCGTGGAGACAGACCTCAGAGCCAAAGCGCTGCATGATCTTTCCCACATCCATACTCTCCGGTTGGATGGGAGTGATCGCATCGAATCCGATCTCCACAATGTCTTCAAACACATCCTCCATGTTTCCGTCGCTGTGGAACATAAAAATGATGTTATACTCCTGCTGAACTTCCTCAAGCAGGGTTCTCAATCTGGGTTTGAAATACGCACGCCAGATTTGAGGAGAGAGCATCATGCTATCCTGTTTAGCTATATCGCCTGCAAGCATGATCATATCGACTCCGTTGCGGGCATACTGTTTGGATAACTCGATGAGATGTTCCAGACTCCTTTCAGCCAGAGCCTCTACGATAGCAGGTTCAAGGCTTAGATCCAGCATATAGCGTTCAAAGCCACGAAGTTCCCACGATAATTTAAAGATATTCTTCATCTCAGCCATTATGACGTAGTTTTCTTTCCAACGGGTGGCGTCCTGACGAAGTTCGTGATAACGTTCAGCGGCTTGTGGGTCGGGGAATCGATATTTTTTGACTTCATCAAGACTGGCTTCGGCTAGAGGATGATGGCTGTAATGCCAGTACAGACCTGTGGCATTTGGCACACGGCAGATGCCGTATTCGTCCTCGAACCAACCGTTTGTCCTTTGAATGACGAGATTTTTTCGTCCCACACCGATATCAAGAATTGGGCAAGGTGAGGGGATCGCACGTTCCTTGAACTCAAGCCCTGGTTCTGCAGAAGTGTATCGGATGTCAAGGCCAAGCTCTTCCGTGATCTTTTCGGTATCTTTGGTTCCAAAATGGCTCTCTAGTTTAGCCCAGATATCTTCCCGAAAATCTCCATCTAAAGGTATTCGGTCAGGATTCTTATGGCTGATTGCAGCAAGAATCCGCTCTCTTGAATTCATGAGGACAGATCATAGCATATCACTTTGAGAGGGACAAATTTTAGACCGAATATTTGTATATGGATGAATGGAGAGGAGGGTTGATTTTATGGGAATAGGAATAGAAGAGAAGGCTAATGTTTCAGAGTACCTAGCGCATTATTAACACTGCACCCATACAGATCAAGGCCATGTTCACGTACCGGTCGAAGTGTTTCTGTGTCATAGTTTTGTGAGCTTTTCCCCCGACATATATCGCCAGGAAGACGATTGGCAGAGATAGGATGTAGTACTGAAAGACCCGGGTTGTCCATAGTCCTGATAGGCCATGCCCCAAGAGTATCAGGAATCCTGTGGGCAACAAATAGCCTTGCATGGTTGCACGGAAGTGAGTGGGTGCCCATCGTCGGAGTGTTCCGTATATGACAACCGGGGGGCCGTTTGTGTTATAAGCACCTCCCAGCACGCCCGCAATGAATCCGAAAAGAAAAGTGAATCCTAAACTCCCGCTTATTTTTTTTAATTGTGGTTTGATGAGGTTATAAACACCGTAAATGATCAGGATCGCCCCGAGCAAGGCCTTCATAAAATCTTCATTGACGCTTTTGAGCAACACCAAACCTACCGGGACCCCAACAAAAGAGGATAGAACGAGTCGAAAAGTGGCCTTAAGGTCGGCGATCTTCCAGTTTTTTGCCAGTATGGTGATCGAGATCGTGGTGGCCACAAGAGCAACCGTTGGAGTGGCTGTTTTTAATCCCACGACAAATGTCAGGAGGGGCATGGCGACAAGAGCATCCCCAAACCCTAAGGAAGAGCGGACGAATGTTGATATAAAAAAAATGATTAAAAGGCTAATGATTATTTCTGGTGAGTACATTTTTCTGAGTTATTCAGGTTAACAGAACAGGGAAAAAGTGGCAACCGAAACCACCTCCATATCCCAGTCATCTATCTCACCGCTTATGGGGATGATACGACCGTAAAAGAGGCTTTAAAGATCACAAGCTGTGACTATATACGAAAGCCTTTTGTAGAGAGTGAAGTTGAAGAAAAGATCAGAATGATCCTGTAGAAGACATCTCTCCAAGGAAATCCATACAATTTCTTCAATGTCTATGGTATCTTTATAGCTGAAAGCCCCATTATGTCAATTGTCCCATTCATTCATTCCCGATTCGGGGATTTGTCCAATCCTCAGGCTATACGGATGGGAAGCCACCAAGCTTTCACTGAAGATCACTATCAGGAAGACGGACGTCTTCTCATCCATCTGACAGTCACAGGGCGTTGTTATGCACGTTGTGAGGGCTGTATCAACAGTGCAATAACCAAAGGAAGTTCCGATCTCAGGGATAGTGTGGTCACCTTTGAGGAGACAAATCCAGAAAGGGATACAATTCTCATCCAACGTTTAGCCGATCGCCATCTGGGGAGGATCATCACGATCTGTTTTTATGGAGGAGAACCATTTTTAGCCACGGCTAAGATGGTAAGGGTCTGGCAATTACTGAGAGAGAGTACTGACTCAAATAAGTTCCAATTTTTTGTCTACACAAGCGGAGAGAAGATCGAGGAGGCCTTCCAATCTTATCCCGATTTCATGAAAGATATTTGGACCTACTCGATTTCGATAGATGGCGATGAAAGTCAGAATGACAGGATTCGAATAGGCACGAGCCTGAAAAATATTGTGGGCAATCTCCAATCTCTGTCTTCCTTTTTTAAGGGAAATGTTCTTTTTTGGTCCACATTACGGGAAAGCCAGTCCCTCCTCAATTGTTTTGAAGAATTCATGAGACTTTACCAGCAGAACCTGGTCAATCATTTTTTCTGGCATTGGGCAGAAGACCGCCAGCCAATCAAGGATCTGGATTCCTTCGCCAACCGATATGGTGAAGAGCTCGAAAAGATCGTGGATGTCTATGTTAGAAAACTGGATGAAGGCATCCTTCTGCCACTGACTCATATCAATGAATTGATCCTTTATCTCTTGACGGGGAAGAAAAGGGGGCATACAGCGTGTGGCGTGGAGATTGCAGAGAATTACGATATTGTCTCAGGACAAGTGTATCCATGTGCTGATCTTCCCGTTGATGCAGCTATAGGACATCTCGACAGTGATGGTGAACTCAAACTCGAAGAGTATGACCTGAATTCACTTGTGGAGTACAGATCTGAATTGGGATGTGCAGAGTGTGGCGTTTATCCCTATTGCGGGGGGAGGTGTCCAGTTCAGGCCCTTATCGGTTCCAAAGATAGGACCCGCCAGATCTGCCAGCTTATGCGGCTACATGTGGGTATCGTTCAAGAGCGTTTGAAGGATATCCATGAAGCCTTGAAAAAACATGAGATCTCTCTTCAAGACGTGTATGATCGATCTGCTTTTCTCGCCAAATACACGGACGTTGTCCCTTAGCGTTTTAACATCCGAGGATACCAATCACAACTGGTTGACGCTAAACTGATTTTTAGACATAATACAGAACCTGGATTATTCACAAGTCGAGGTGACCGGAGTGGCGAGGTTGAGTCGGGAAAAGGCGCTTAGGATGTAGCTTTTTTGAATAGTCCAATAAGAATCGGTCATTAAGGAAAGTCGAATGCGAGTAGCCATGTACTACAACAACAAAAACATCCGGATCGAGGAAATGCCAGTCCCAAAAATAGAAGCAGGGGAGATCTTGATGAGTGTCGAGGCGAGCGGTGTTTGCGGTAGTGATGTTCTGGAATGGTACCGTATCAAAAAGGCGCCTCTGGTACTGGGGCACGAAGTTGCAGGTCAGGTGGTCGAAGTGGGCTCGGGTGTCGATAAATTTAAAGTCGGGGATCGCATTGTGGCTGCGCATCATGTCCCTTGTAATACATGCACCTACTGTCTTTCCGGTCATCATACGGCTTGTGATACACTGCGGAGCACCAATTTTGATCCTGGCGGATTTGCCGAGCTTCTTAGGATCCCGGCGATCAATGTCGACAGGGGAGTCCACATCATCCCTGAGGAGATCTCTTATGAGGATGCAACATTCCATGAACCTCTGGGATGCGTGATCCGTGCACAGCGGATCGCACGACTCTCAGCCGGGCAGTGTGTTCTTGTTTTCGGATGCGGGATCGCAGGGCTTCTCAATGTTCATCTGGCGAGATTCACTGGTGCTGGCAAAATTTTGGCGCTCGACATCGTTCCTTTCAGACTTGATGCGGCAAAAGAATTCGGCGCAGATGAGGCGATCCTCCCCACCGAAGATGTTCAAGCATGCCTCCGCCAGATGAACAGCGGAAGACTGGCGGACCAAGTTTTTGTGTGCACGGGCGCCGAAAGTGCGCAGATCCAGGCTATGGAGTGTGTGGAAAGGGGAGGGACTGTGCTTTTCTTCGCTCCCACGGATCCTGATGTGCGTACTCCGCTTTCCATTAATGACATTTTCTTCAGGAACGATGTCACATTGACCACTTCCTATGGGGCTGCCCCATATGATTCCTGGTTAGCTCTGGAGCTCATCCGCTCTCCTCTAATGAGAGTCAATGATATGATCACACACAGATTTCCTCTTGCAGAAACACAAACAGGCTTCCAAGTTGTGGCTAAAGCACAGGATTCGTTCAAAGTGAACATTGAGCCTCAGAAGGTATAGAACTTGAATTAAAAGGAGAATAATTATGGATTGGGGAAAGAAAAACAGACTCTCTCAAATCATCAAACCCGACACCGGGCGTACAGTCATGTTAGCTGTTGACCACGGCTATTTTTTAGGGCCGACACACAAACTGGAAGTGCCTGAAGAGACAATCACACCTCTTTTACCCTATGCTGATGCTCTTATGTTGACGCGAGGTGTGTTGAGAAATTGTGTCAGTCCTGAAACATCTGTGCCCATCGTTCTCAGAGTTTCCGGAGGTTCGAGCATCATCGGAGATGATCTCTCTAATGAGGGCATAACAACTTCGATGGAGGATGCGGTTCGGTTGAATGTGGCGGCAGTTGCCCTTTCCATTTTTGTGGGCTCAGATTATGAACAACAGACACTCATGAACTTGGCCATTATCGTGGATATGGCGGAAGAGTATGGGATTCCTGTACTCGCTGTCACAGCCGTCGGCAAGGAACTGGGTAAAAGGGATGAGCGTTTTCTCTCCCTCTCCTGCCGGATTGCTGCAGAACAGGGAGCGAGTTTTGTCAAGACCTATTACTGTGAAGACTTCGAAAAAGTGGTGGGGAGCTGCCCTGTTCCCGTCGTCATTGCTGGTGGTCCCAAACTAGAAACAGAGCTGGATTCGTTCAAGCTGGCTCACAGTGCTATCCAAAAGGGTGCCAAGGGAGTGGACTTTGGCAGAAACATCTGGCAGAACCCTAATCCGATCGGTATGATCAAGGCCATTCGTGCAATCGTCCATGAGAATGCTTCGCCGGAAGATGCACAGAGGATATACGACGAAAACAAGTAATGTACAGAAAGCGATTGCCTGAAAGAGATTTGGAATGAAAATTGCGCTCATCCAACAGCATGCCACTCTAGACCGTGAGGACAATGTTCGCCGTGGCCTTGAGGCATTCAAGATCGCGGCCGAATCTGGTGCCGAACTCATTGCCTTTGCGGAACTCGCCTTTTACCGTTTTCTTCCGCAAACTCAAGCAACTCCACAAGAGCTGAAGAAGGCAGAACCCATTCCCGGCCCTACAACAGAGAAATTTGCCCGACTTTCCAAGGAATACGGTGTTGTAGCTGTTCTCAACAGCTTTGAATCAGACGGAGAAAGAACCTATGATGCCTCACCTGTTATCGATGCGGATGGCACTCTGCTCGGGGTGACCCGGATGGTCCACATCATGGAGGGATTGGGATTTTATGAGAAGGGGTATTACACACCCGGAGATAAGATGAGTTTTGTCTACGAGACACAGGTGGGACGAGTGGGTGTTGCCATCTGTTATGACAGACATTATCCCGAATACATGAGGAATCTGGCACTTCAAGGTGCGGAACTGGTTATTGTCCCTCAAGCGGGTGCTTTAGGGGAGTGGCCCGATGGAATTTTTGAGGGAGAGCTCCAAGTAGCCGCGTTCCAGAACGGCTACTTCGCCGCTCTCGTCAATAGGGTGGGGAAGGAAGAAAAACTCCACTTTTCGGGTGAATCCTATGTTGTCGATCCCTTCGGAACAGTGATCGCCCGTGCTCCCCAAGACAAAGATTTTATCCTCTATGCCGAATGCGATTTGGATCAAATCCCTGAAAGTCCGGCCAGGAAGTTTTTTCTCCGCGACAGACGGCCCGATTTCTACAGGAAACTGGATCTTGACGAGTGAAAAAAGGGTGTTGAGTCATATTTTGTTTCTGGAATAAGGATTATTTATGAAAAGATGGTACGTTTTGAACACAAAACCCAAAAAGGAATTTCATGTGGAGAAGATCTTCATAGAAGCGGGATTCCGTATCTATAATCCAAAATATAAGCATGAAGAAAGAGTAAAACCCTTCTTCACGGGCTATGAATTCATCTACTTTGATTTTCCCGATCAGTATCAATTGGTCAAATATACCCGGGGAGTGAAAAAGATCGTCGGGACTCAAGAAAGCCCTACAGCCATACCAGAGGAAGTGCTCGATGCGCTTAAAGCTAGAGAGGTGGATGGCCTGATCGAACTGTTGAAGTATGGAGAGGAACCCGTGCTGGGTGATGAGATCGAGGTTGTAGTGGGTCCCCTCAAGGGTTTGAAAGGGATCTTTGAGAGAGAGATGTCGGATGCGGACAGAGTACTTATCCTATTGAATTATGTGTCCTATCAGGGCCAGCTTGTAATCGAAAAGAAAAAACTGAAGAAAATCTTATGATAGGGGCAAAATGATGAAATTTCCATTATTGGATCTAAAAGCGCAGTACAGGAGTATTGAGAAGGAACTCAAAGAACGCGTATCAGAGGTCCTTGACTCTCAGATGTTTATATTAGGTGCTGAGGTGAAAGATCTAGAGGAGGAGCTTTCCGCGTATGTGGGTGCTAAACATGCAATCGGTGTTTCTTCGGGTTCGGATGCATTGATCATATCCCTGATGGCACTCCAAGTGGGCCCGGGAGATTCTGTGGTGACAACCCCGTTCACTTTTTTCGCCACAGGCGGTGCCATTGCAAGGCTCGGAGCAAAACCTGTGTTTTGCGATATCGAACCGAATACCTTCAACATCGACACAGCTAAGCTTGCCGAATTACTCGAGATTGAGATAGAAAAGAAGGGGAACTCCCAAATAAAAGGCATTATCCCGGTTCATCTCTACGGACAGTGTGTGGACATGAAGCCCATCCAATCACTCGCCGAAAAATATGACCTGTTCGTGTTGGAGGATGCAGCTCAGGCCGTGGGCTCAGAGTATCTGATGGATTCAGAAGTAAAAAGAGCCTGTACTCTGGGGGATCTGGGGATTTTGTCTTTTTATCCTGCCAAGAACCTCGGTGCATGCGGCGATGCGGGGATGGTGTTGACCAACGACCAAAATCTTATGGAAAGAATAAGGCTTTTGCGGGTTCATGGCTCTTCGAATAAGTACATGTATGATATCATTGGCGGCAATTTTCGGATGGATGCCATCCAGGCGACTGTGCTTAGGGTGAAGCTCAAACACCTGGATTCTTGGATAATGGGAAGGCAACAGAAGGCAGCAAGATACGAAACACTTTTTAGCTCAGCAGGATTGTTGGAAAAGGGTCTCATCCAAACACCCGAAGCCGTTTACAGAAATGCAGGGCTCAAATATTTCCATACCTACCACCAATATGTCATTCGTGCGGATAGCCGTGATGATCTGCAGCTATATATGCGTGAAAAAGATGTTCCCTCAGCCATTTTTTATCCTATGCCCCTGCACCTCCAAAAATGTTTTGTCTATCTGGGATACAGAGAGGGAGATTTTCCAGAATCGGAAAAGTCGGCCTCAGAGGTTTTGGCTCTGCCTATCTATCCTGAACTATCTGAAGAAAATCAGGATTACGTTGTTAGCACAATCAAAGACTTCTACGCAGAACGCTAGCCTTTTGTCCGATGAAGGATTTTTCCAGGCAATTCGCCGGTATGTTTTCCTTTGTCAATGACGATTATCCCGTTAACGATCACCGTGTCGATTCCTTCGGAGTACTGCGCAGGTTCTGTGTAGGTGGCCAGATCGAATATTTGTGTGGTCATAGCTCTATCTCTCTTTTAAGATTTTTTTCAATGTCTCCAAACTAATTTTCGCACCACTGATGACCAAAACAACATGTCTTCCGGAAAGTTGGTGTTTCCTCTTCAGGAACGAGGCCACGGCTACGGCAGCAGCGCCCTCGATCATCATATGATGTTTTTCAAGGACGAATAGGATCGCTTCTTTGATTTCCTCTTCGGAGACAAGAATATAGTCATCCACATAATCCCGGCATATGTCAAAAGTAATGGCTCCGGGTTCGATTCCACCTGCTGAACCGTCAGAAAGAGTGGGAAGGGATGCCATTTCGATGATATGGCCAGCTTTTATGGATTCGTACATCACCGCAGAATTTGCTGGCTGGCATCCAAAAAATTCTATGTTTGTGTTGATAGATTTTAAATATCCTGCGATTCCTCCGATCAGTCCGCCCCCTCCGACGCAAACAAAAACAGTATCGATCTTATCCACCTGGTCCTCTAATTCGATCCCAATAGTGCCCTGACCTCCTATCACTTTGGGATCGTTGTAGGGAGAGATATAGATCTGACCGGTTTCTTCCGCGATTTTACGAGCGTGAACTTCGGTTTCTTGCCCACAGTCATCACCGTAGAATTGGACATCTACATCATACTGTCGGATCGCTTCGATCTTTGCCGGGGAGGCATAGTTTGGAAGGTAGGTTGTCCCCTTCAATCCCAATATGTGGCAAGCATGGGCAAAGGCACATCCATGATTTCCCGATGAAGCGGTCACCACTCCTTTATTTCTGTCTTCTCGACTGAGAGAGAGGAGTTTGTTGATAGCCCCACGGAATTTAAAAGAGCCGGTCACCTGGATATTTTCCAACTTGAGATAAACTTTGAAGTTTCCTTTTTGACTTAGGTATGAGGAAAACTCGACAGGAGTTTTCCTTATGTATGGCCGGATTCTTTGTTCGGCTTCAAGAGCTTCTTGTCTGATGTCATTGACCTTCAATGGCCCTATTCCTTTCCTTGTTGAATGTCCAATGTATACTCTATTTTTGCCATTAGAGCAACCGGAGGGTCTTGAGATCTTGAGATGCTTCTGTCTAGCTAGATGATTTGTCTTTATCTTTAAAGCCAAGATATAAGTTTTCGATCCATTCCTCGGCATATGTATTAGAGTTTGTTTTCGATTTTTGCTATATTAAAATCAAGGTGTATATTTTTCTCGACAAGGATATATAAAATGAAAACAATCGGTCTTATCGGCGGTATGAGCTGGGAATCTTCCTTGGAATATTACCGGATCATCAATGAAACTGTAAAAAGAGAGCTCGGAGGATTCCACTCGGCAAAAAGTTTGATGTACTCTGTGGATTTTCAGGAGATCGAGGAACTGCAGCATCAGGGACGGTGGGAGGATGCGACTCAGATGATGATCGATGCCGCGCATAGAGTGGAAAGGGGAGGTGCAGATTTTGTGGTCATCTGCACGAACACGATGCACAAAATGGCCGAAGAGGTTGAGAAAAGCATCCGCATTCCTTTGTTGCATATTGCCGATGTGACGGCTGCAAAGATCAAGGAGATGGGGCAGACGATCGTTGGCCTTCTGGGGACCAGATTTACCATGGAACAGGATTTTTACAAAGGCCGATTAAGGGACAAATATGGAATAGATGTTCTCATCCCTGAAGAAGAGGAACGAATAGCTATTCACTCCATTCTCTATGATGAGCCTTGTTTGGGATCGATCAAGACAAAATCCAAAGATAAATTCAAAGACATCATTGCTAACCTTGAGACTCATGGTGCTGAGGGGATTATCTTAGGATGTACAGAGATTCCTCTGATCGTCAAACAAAAGGACTATGATATTTTTCTGTACGATACAACCACACTTCACGCCCAAGCGGCAGTCGATTTCGCACTGCTATAAGAGGAGTCTATAAATATTCCATAGACCGAGCAGCGAAACTACGGCGACAATAACTGTACCAAGGACATTTTGTTTCCAGGTGTTGACAGCATCGCCCAAAATCCGCCGGCTGTTGAGTACGATCAGGAGGAAGATCGATGCGACAGGAAGGATGAGTCCGTTTGTTACTTGAGCAAAAACGATGACGACGATCGGACTGAAATTGAATAGGGATACAGTGAAGCCAACGAGAATAACACCCAGCCAGACTGTCTGGAATTTTTTTGATTTATGCCCTTCCTTCCAGCCCAGTACTCCTGAGGATGCATAGGCGGCCGCATATGGTGCTGTGACAGCAGAGCTTATTCCAGCAGCAAAAAATCCTATCCCAAAAAGAACATTGGCCACAGAGCCGAAGAGTGGCTGAAGCTGAGTGGCCATCTGTGCTCCACTCTCCACAGAAATCCCTTGCGTATAAAAAGCCATTGCAGACGTGACGACAATGGATACGGATATCAGTCCTCCCAAGGATATGGAGAACAGAAGGTCTCTGCGTACATCTTTCAAACTTGCTGTGGATTTCCATTTTTCCTTAACGGCCGAAGAGTGGAGGAAAAGGTTGTAGGGCACAACGGTCGTCCCCACCAAGGCCAGTATAAAAAGAAGCGAATTTTTGGGAAAAGAAGGCAAAAAGCCCCTAAGTACAGCACCTATATCCGGTCTCATGATGATCGCAGTAGCCAGGAAGGAGGCGCTCA
>WTAW01000254.1 GCA_013139435.1 Candidatus Aminicenantota bacterium
CTCCTGTTCGTCCTAAATTCCGATATTCCATTATTTATCCTCCGTTAAGTTTTTTTATCCTTTTGTTAATTTTAAATCCTTAATAACCCCCGAATGCTCCCATTCCTTGATGGTTCCCCACTGAAAATTTTGGTCAGTGAAACCGACCACTCTGATTCCTGTCTCTTTTTCACTTTCCAAAAAGGACTGGACCGAATCATACGTCACCCCATTCAGGGATTCGATCTCAAGCCATCGATTTTTCTCCACCTCAAGAAAGATATGATATCTCGTCTTGTCATAGAGACGCCTCGCTTTCCTTATCCTGTGTACCTCCACGATTTCTCCAATATATGTCTGTAAGGATTCCTTATACCAACTATTATTTTTTATGGAAATGTTAAAGTCAAACGAATTACCTTCTCATTGTTTATACTCTTCGATCGTGAATGATTCGGCCTTATAAACGCCATCAGGGAGAACAGTCGGAAGTTTATACTGAGGGTCGGTGAGCAATGCATAGATCTTTGGGTCTCCAGTCTTAAGCTTTTCTGCTGTGTTGTATCGCCACTCGTCCTGGATCCGTTCCAGTCTCCCTGGAAAATCTTGTGCACCAAGGATAGATGTCAGCGCCCAATAAATATATTCTGTGATCTGGCAATCGTATTCGCACGTCTCATCGTAATAGGTATACCAAGCATTGTCAGGGTATTTTTCCGGGACAGGCTCAAAATGCCCTCCCCTGGCTTCATCCATGATCTTGGCCACTTCGGAGCCAGGTTCTGTACCGAAAACTTCGGGATAGGCTGTCGCATAACCCACATCAGTGATGGGATGGATGATCTCCTCTAGCGCAGCGTCAAATAAACCTTGGGCAGCACCGCCAGGGCGGGTCTCATAATCATAGAGAGACTGTTTGGCACCTGGAGGAAGTACCCCTCGGCCTATCGCCCTCAGTTCATCTTCGTCTTTGGCCATCACAAGAATGGTGTTTTGGCTGACCAGAGCCTCTAGCACTTTGGGATTGTCAGGAGTCCCGTCTTCATCATTATCCAAATACTCGGCCATCATGTTAGCTGCATGGAGCAGCTTATCATCGGCAACGGTGTTCGTCGCAACCACTAGGATGCCGAAGACTTTCACTTGTTTTGCAAAATGGGCCTGTTCTGAGCTTTCTGATGTCTCGGAAGCGGATTGGTCCAAATCTCCTGATCCACAGCTCATCAAGAAACAACTCACAAAGAAAAAACATGCCAGACTAAGACCAAACAGCGTGTTCTTTTTCATAAAACCTCCTATGGAAAATATGATAATCTTCAATAAGCATTTCAAAAACCGTGATGGCAGAAATCACTCGGAACGTCATTCATCACAGTTTGGAAATGCTTTCTAATTTTCACACTGGTTTTGTATATCATACTCAGCCATGAAGTTCAATTTTAAAAAGTTGAATTTGTTTTATTTTCGTTTTATTATATTACAATCCATAAACAAAAATATTAAAAAACTAATGACATTCACCTCTTTTTTGGAATTTATCTTTAAACTTAAAAATAAAAAGGAGGACTAATGATAATGAAATGTTTTAGGAAGCATTATACAGTCTATGTATCTCTTATAATTTTCTTACTTCTGATGGCTTGTGGCACTGCGGAAAAAGCTGATGTGGAGGGCGTAAGCGGTCCAAGCAGTTACGATGACCTGCTCACACTTTTCAAGGAATTCAGAGAATTCCAGACGCCGAAGATGACAAACGGTGTGCCGGATTACTCCGCTGCATCCATGCAAGAACAGTGGCATGGTCTCAACACGTTCCAAAACCGTCTAGCAGCGATGAACATAGAGGATTGGCCTGTGTCTCAGCAGGTGGACTACCACATTGTCCGTGCTGAGATGAATGGCCTTGAATTCAATCACCGGGTTTTAAGACCCTGGTCTCGAGACCCATGCTTCTACCTCCAGTCTCAATCCGGAGCCGGACCTGTCATCCATGGAGCCCTTCGTATCCCCAGGAGTTTACCCTTGGCTGAGGAAAGGCTCGTTGAGTTCCGAACACAGTTGAGAGCCCTTCCGGAGATATTCAAACATGCTAAAACAAACCTCACAGATGGGGAAAAAGATCTGACGACGATCGCTATTTGGGGGACAAAGGAGGAAAGCGATGAATATGCGGGGCTCGCCGAATGGCTAAAAGACTATCATCCCGAACTCGTTGAGGATGCCTTAAAAGCAAAAGCGGCTGTCGACGAATACGCTCAGTGGCTCGAAGACAACAGAAATAAAATGACAGCCCCTTCGGGTGTCGGCAAGGAGAATTACACATGGTGGTTGAAGAATGTTCATCTTTTTCCCTACACATGGGAAGAATGCCGGGATTACGTGATGTTGGAAGACTACCGCGTGAGAGCCTTTCTCAAACTGGAAGAGAACCGCAACAAGAACCTCCCTCCCCTGCAACCGGTTGACACTAAAGAAGAGCACGCACGGCGAAAAAAAGAAGCTCTCGAGTATGTGATGAAGTTCTTGGAAGACGAAAAGATCATGACCATCCCAGACTATCTGGACACACTGGGTTATTTAAATCGGGGTGGCATTCCCCACGAAGAAGAATGGCCGAGGGAACGTGATTTTTTTCAACAGACGGGAGATAGAGAGTCGCTGCCGGAACAGACCCATGAGTTTATCGGTCACTATTTCGATCACCAGAGACACCGGAGGGACACACGTCCTATAAGAGGTACCCGTCGTCTGTATGAGATCGATTGGATTCGCTCGGAGGGATTTGCTTTTGCGTTAGAAGAATTGCTGATGCATGCGGGCTATCTCGATAAGCGTCCGCGCCCAAGGAGGGGCAGAGAGATCGTCTATCTCCAGGCTGCATTCCGAAGATGCCGTGCCATGGCCGACCTCAAGCTCCACAACCACGAATTCAACCTGGAGCAGGCCATGCGGTACTGTGTAGAATGTGCACCCAATGGTTGGCTCCTCGATAATGGACCCCATGTGCGGTACGAAATGCAGACCACTCTTCGTTTTGTCGGATGGCACATGGGCATGGTCATGGGCAAAGTCCAGTTCATAAAGTTTCTCACAGACAGAGCCGAACAACTGGGCGATAAATTCGAACTCGGCCAGTTCATAGATGAGTATCTCGCAGCGGGAATGATCCCCATGTCTTTGATCCGCTGGGAGATGACAGGGCTCGATGACGAAATGAAAGAACTCTTAGCCGAGTAATCACACGTTAAATTATTCATATTCTGTATCTACTTGCCAAAGGGACAGACAGCTGCACAAAATCTAGAGGAGATCCCATCCATCTTCGCCATGGGCCCTACCACTCACCACCATATAGCTCAGACGCATAGAGGTCTCGCCCTCATTTTTCCTATCCATACATAACGCATGTCCTTATCACGGAAATAGGAATGCTTAAATCGTGAATGCTCTTCTTGACTCGATCGAGGCTTTGTGCTAGAAAAATGAGGCTTGATTCAGCAATCCCAAGCAGATTTTATTCACACACAGTAATGGAAAAAGACGAGAAAATAAAACAGACTAAAGCCACTCCCGATTCGGTATCTGTAACAGTCAGGTTTATCACTCTGATGCAACGATACTCTGGTCAAAGAGAATTCAAAATGGATCTTCCGAGCGACCCCAGCAAGGCCATCGAAACCATCATCAGCTATTTCGACATCCCTTGGAAAGACAATCTCGAAAAACGCACACGGATCTTCATCAACAAACAATTCTCCGAGTCTTTTATAAAGAAAAATGAAAAACTCAAAACAGACGATCTTATTGCTTTCATTCCCATCAGTGGCGGAGGATGAGCATCATCACTAACCTGAATAATTCAGGAGTGTTTCGGAGGGAACAAATGAATAAAAAGCTCAAAGATCTTCGTTACCAGAATTCGGCCATCTCCCCTGAAAAGATGCTTCAAAATCTGAAAAAGGATTTGGAGATCAATGTATCTGTGGGCATCTGGTATTTCACTCCGGGCGGAGGACGATTCCACGAAAGGTTCGTTGAGGAGGCCACAATACCCGAACGGATCGAAATGGCAGCCGAAATGGCCAAGCTGGGAGTGAAGGGCATCGAAGCACACTATCCCGATGAGGTGAATGAAGAGAACTCTCATCTCTATAAACAGCTGGAAGAAGAGACCGGAATCCGTTTGGTTGGGGTTCCCTTTTCCCACTTCTTCAACAAGATGTTTGAATTCGGTTCACTCTCTAATCCCGATCTTGATATTCGAAAAAAGGCAACAGAGGTCGCTGTTGGTGGGTTGAAGCTTGTCAAAGATATTGGGGCGGACATGGCCATTTCCTGGCCCGGTATGGACGGCTACCGTTACTTACATGGAAAGCCCTTTATGCAGATGTGGGACTTGTTTGAGACGGCTATGGCAGAGGCCATGGACGCAGTACCAGGAGTGCGGGTCGCCATAGAACCCAAGGGATACGAGCCAGCGCCAAACAATATCTACCGCACAACAGCTGAGGGTCTACTGGCCGCACAACGGATAGAAAAAAGATTAAAGAATGCAGAAAACCGGCAACTCCTCGATGAAGGACACACACTGGTCGGGCTCAATCCAGAAGTGGGTCATGTCAAGATGAGCTTCGAGATCCTTCCAGCGGCTTTTTCAATGGTGATGATGGACGGGC
>WTAW01000087.1 GCA_013139435.1 Candidatus Aminicenantota bacterium
GCCAGAACCGACGATCAACTACATCAGAGAAGGAAAAGTGATCGATAAGTTCGTGTATCTTTTGTGCAGAAACACCAACTGTGTGACGCGTATGCTCACTGAAGATGTCCCGCCGCAGTTATATAGAGATGATAAAGGAGGAATGCGGTGTCGCTACTGCAGGAAACCTTATTCCATTATCACCAAAAAAGCCACTGAGGAGGAAAAGCGATCCTTTATGCAATCACTCCCCGTAGGTATCGATAAGGTCTAATCTTAATTATTCATAAAAAATGTCGATATATATGATGAAACTTCCTACTGCAAAGTCATTAACTCGTTTGTCACAATATTATAGTAATCACTCCTTTCCCAAGCATTTATTATTACTAATCGACATTTTTTACCCTATGGGCGAACCGATCTCACTACAAAGCCATCGTTGTAGCCCACTCGCGGTAGTTCACTACAGCTTCGTGGGCCACTGCCTCGCCTTTGCAGCGACCTCGATTCGTGAATAATTAAGGCAGAATTTTACGAAAGAAATAGGTAAAAAAATGAACAGATATGATCAGGAAGAATTCAACAGGTTTATCGAAGAAAACAATGTCTATGGATTTTTTGAAGATGCCATAACTCTGAAATCTGGTCGAAAGTCGCATTTTTATGCTAACTGGAGAAATGTCGTGGAAGATGTGTGGCTCACGGACCGACTGGCAGAATTTGTCATTTCATTCACAGAATCGCACGGCCTTGAAGTCGATACGTTTTATGGAGTCCCGGAAGGCGCCACAAAATTGGGCGTGATCACACAATTCAAACATGCCCAGCAGTTTGAAAATTATACCAAAGGAAGCCATATCCTAGCAATGGGGAGGGCAAAACCCAAAGACCACGGAGCACCCAAAGATAGATACTTTGTCGGTATGCCTCAGGGGAATACTGTTGTCATCGAGGATGTTACGACAACAGGGGGGTCTTTACTCAAGACGCTCGATGGATTGGTAGAAGCCGGAGTCCATGTTGTGGGCGTCATAAGCCTCACAAACAGGATGGAAAAAAGGGATGATGGGCTCAGCGTCAAAGAAGCCGTTGAAAATAAGGGTTTTTCGTTTCACTCCATGAGTTCGTCGCTAGACCTTTTGCCGATCATGTATAAAAAATTGCAGCCTGGTGAGCATATTGCGGAAGCTATCGAACAGGAATTTGGAGAATACGGCGTTCAAGAATTAAGTTTAAGATGATAGTTTGTATAGAAAATTAAGCTCTTAATACCCTAATGTGGCAACCATAACCGCTTTTATCGTATGGACTCTGTTCTCAGCTTCATCAAAAACGATCGAAGCTTCTGATTCAAATACATCTTCTGTCACTTCCATGGCTTCCAGTCCAAACTTCTGATAGATGTCTTCTCCAATGGTCGTTTCACGATTGTGGAAGGCGGGTAGACAGTGCATGAATTTGACATGGGGATTGCCTGTTTTCTCCATGGTGTCTTTGTTCACCTGATAGGGTTTGAGCAATTCGATTCGTTCTTTCCAGACTGATTCCGCTTCCCCCATCGAGACCCAGACATCTGTGCAGAGAAAGTCACAACCTTTCACGCCATTTTTTATATCGTCAGTCATTTCTATTTTTGCACCCGTGTTTTTTGCGATTTTATTAGCCACTTCGATGAGCTTTTCATCAGGTTGTACGCTTTGTGGTGCTATAGACCTGTAATCCATTCCCATTTTTGCAGCTCCGATCAAAAGAGAATTGCCCATGTTATTCCTTGCGTCTCCCAGATAAGCAAATGTCACTTCGTTCAAGGGCTTATTCGAATGCTCCATCATGGTCAATAGATCGGCAAGAACCTGGGTGGGATGGAATTCAGTCGTCAGGCCGTTCCAGACAGGCACGTTGGCGTATTCACCGAGTTCTTCCACCTTATCTTGTCCAAAACCGCGGTATTCAATCCCATCATACATTCGTCCCAAAACCCTCGCCGTGTCTTTCATGGATTCCTTTGCGCCGATCTGGGAGCCTGTTGGGCCGAGATAGGTCACGTTCGCCCCTTGATCAAAAGCGGCTGTTTCGAAGGCACAGCGTGTTCGAGTCGAGGCTTTTTCAAAAATGAGAGCGATGTTTTTCCCGTTCAATCTGGGTTGCTCTGTTCCTGAATATTTGGCCTTTTTTAAGTCCAGCGAGAGGTCCAACAAGAAACGGATTTCTTCAGGTGTAAAATCTAAAAGCTTCAAAAAATTCCGGTTTCTCAGATTGTATGCCATTTTACACTCATATTTCGCTCAACACATCCACGAGTGTGGGTTCACCGATCTCTTTCAGGTCATACATGACACGTGTAGAAGGTTTTTGAATGTTGCACACTCTTCTCAGGTCGATCGGGGTACCGATGATCACCGAATCACATGGTGTTGCGTTGATCGTGGCCTCCAGGTCTTTGACTTGTTGCTCGCCGTATCCCATAGCCGGAAGCAAGATACCGATGTCCGGATATTTTTGAAAGGTTTCGGCGATCGTCCCCACGACATACGGCCTGGGATCTACAAATTCAGCAGCGCCATGTCTCTGCCCGGCGACGACACCAGCGCCGTATTTCATCTCTCCATGTGTGAGTGTGGGGCCATCTTCTACGACGAGCACCCTTTTATCCTTGATCAATGACGGATCTTCAACAGTCAGCAGCGATTCGGCCTTTATGATCGTAGCACCTGGGTTTATTCTCTGGGCAGTCGCGATGACTTTTTCGACGTTTGCAGGATCGGCAGAGTCCACTTTGTTGACGATAAGGACGTCTGCCGCTCTCAGATTGACCTCGCCTGGATAATAAC
>WTAW01000355.1 GCA_013139435.1 Candidatus Aminicenantota bacterium
TCGGGCTTGTTCAGGAGACATATAGGCGATTGTCCCCATCGTCATCCCTTCTTGTGTTATCAGAGTTCCTCCTGTAATCCTGGCCAGTCCAAAATCCATGATCTTCGCTTGGTTGTCTTCTGTTACCATGATGTTTGCGCTCTTGATGTCCCTATGGACCACGCCTTTCTTATGGGCTATCTGCAAACCTTCGGCAACTTGAGTGGCAATCCCAAGGGCTTGATCCAGCTCGAGTGGGCCCGATTCAATCTTTTTCCTTAAGCTTTGCCCTTCTATATAGGCCATCGATATAAAGGTCTTTTCCTCAGCTTCGTCAAATTCATGGACAGTACATATGTTGGGATGATCCAGAGCAGCAGCAGCTTGAGCCTCGCGCATGAATCGCTCTTTTATCTCTGAGATGTGTGTCAACTCTGAGGGAAGAAACTTAAGGGCGACAGTCCGTTTTAGCTTAGTGTCATGAGCTTTGTAGACTACACCCATACCGCCTCTACCCAGCTCTTCAAGGATCTGGTACCTTCCTGCAATACTGCTCCCCTTTTGCAAACTTTCTGAACGTGTTACTAGAGTTTTAGTCATGGAGATTCTTTCGGCAGATTTTAAAGGTCCGGCACATTTACCACAATAAAGGGTATCCTCAGGATTCTCATGATGACATTTGGGGCATTTAATTCCCATATTTCCCTCTGATGAGTTAAATTTAACGAAAGAATAACAATTTCCGAAAGCGGAGTCAATTGGATGAGTGGAAAAGAGATAAAGGTCCTTCCCAGGTCAATGAACTTCGTATACAGTAAGCCTTAGTTGTTACGATTAATCAGTCTTCATACTGCATCATAAACCGTATTTTTACAAATGGATACTTGGTGTACTTCCTGCCTGATTCGAAAATGATAATAACATCTTTTGTCACAGGGTTTCTTCTCATCCCAAATTTGGGCTTATCTGGGACTTCCGGATGAACTATTGCGCCACGCTGTTTGTAGTACAAATACTCTCCGAGTACGTTGCAAATCCGTTTATTCTTTTTTTTAATTCTCAAATAATAAATGGCTTGCCGGAAATCTTTTAAGATCTCGAAGTCATACTTGCCCTTTTCAAGAATCTTATCTTCATGTACTAGATTAAATGGCACATTCACATCTTTAAAGTAATACACTCTTTCCCATTGAGCGATACTGGGAGAAACCAGTAAAGCAACAAAAATGGAAATTAATAGAATCAAACGAGTCTTTCTCTTCAATTTAATCCCTCCTGTTTATGATTTCGATTTATATAAACAAAAAAGATTTTCAGAATTTTATAATTCTGTTGGATTTTCTGATTATTCCAACGGCAGTAGATTCATCTTTTGTATCAGTTCATGGAAGCGGGGATCATCCCGAAGCGGTTTAAATTGAGGTTGGAACTCTTTGCACAATAAAGAGTATCGTCGGGATTCTCTGCTTTGCATTTAGGACACTGGGTTGTCATCGTCCCCTTTGTCGATGAAAATAGGATATAGATTTGCGCGGTAAAAGTCAACTAGCTCTATATGCTTTAAAAACATAATGCGTATTAGAGAGCAGGCTTACTTAGCACGCATAAGTCAATGGGGGGCAATGAGTATCTTATATATCTGTTAAAACTCTATTGAGATTTCTTTTCCAGCTTGGTGATCCTCACTTGGAGTTCAGTAATCGTATCCTGCTGCTCCTGCACCACCTTGGTCAATACCGCCACTACATCCATCGGGCTCATGCCTTTTCTGTCCTTGGATGCTACAAGATCAGGCACATCCTCAGCTATAAATCCCAGGTGTTCATCCTCTTTGTCATTTTTGTAGTTGTATTTCACCGGATAAAGAGCAGATAATGCTGATTCCGCATCTTTAATTGAGAGGTCCTGGATGTTTTCTTTGCAAGCTCTGCTGGAGGCATCTTGCCAAACTCCCCCAGCTGTACATGTCGCTCCGTTTGACATCGACAGTGAGTTATCTGTATTGAGTCGCATCTTCCAACCTGCGTTGATCGCAAATATTAGAGGGTGGTTTGTCAATGTCCCGAAAGCAGCCTGATTATTAAGAGATGCTATAACCGTTTTTGCACCATCTGTACGGTCAAGGGCAAAGATTGCATTCTTTCCTGTGGTTTCAATTTCCAAATCATATCCTGGCGATTGTGTTCCTATTCCTAATTTGCCATTAATGGCGACGATATCATTGTTGAATTCACCATATATAAGAGGAGAGCTTGTATCAGAATTCTCGATGTAAAGTTTATTGGAGCCGAGTTCAAAATTTCCTGCTTTGTGACCTAAAAATACATTATAATTGCCAGTTTCGTTGCTGAATCCGGTATTATTACCAATCAGGGTATTGTTGTGCCCTGAAGTGTTGTTAAAGCCTGCATTATACCCCAAAAACACATTAGCGTATCCGTCTGTGTTTTCATGTCCGGAACTCCAACCAATGAAAGTATTTCCGCTGTCCTTATTGTTATACCCTGCTCTTCTGCCGATAAAAGTATTGTAAAATCCAGTGCTGCTATAATATCCTGCCCGATATCCCATAAAAGTGTTTCCATTTCCCGATGTGTTGTTGTGTCCAGCAAACGTACCGATACAGGTATTTTCATCCGCATCGGTGTTACTTTTTCCAGCACCGTGCCCGACAAATGTATTGCCTGTCGCTGTGTTTTGGTATCCAGCAAATGCCCCTATAAAAGTATTATAATCTTCTTCGGTGGTGAGGTATCCAGCATTATAACCCAAAAATGTATTATAATTTCCTGTTGTGAGGCTAAATCCGGCGTTTAATCCATAATACGTGGTAAGGCCAGCTTCTGAGCCTTGGATACTAATTCTATCTTGAGTTTTGTAACCACTTTCTTTGGAACCTGTCTCAATTCTATTCGTTTCATTCATTTCTAATTCAATATTCATTAGAAAATCACTTATAATTTCCTCACTTATCCCATTTTCTCTCAATTTCACCCTCAATTTATCTTTCATCCATGAGAGATTCTGCTCCACATCTACCATAAATATTTTTCCTCCTGACCTCTTAGTCGTCCCATACGCATCCATCGCTTGAACATACCAGACATACATCCCCCCATTGCTCAACCGTTCATCTGATGAGGGGGTCCAC
>WTAW01000014.1 GCA_013139435.1 Candidatus Aminicenantota bacterium
TCGCCAAGAATAATATAGATACGTCCTCTATCTGTCTTCCATCCCGGTTTTACTGTACTGCGTCCATACGTATGATTGGCGTACTGGATACGGCGGTAGTGCTCTGTTTTGAATTCGTTTTCCGGAGTCCCAGGGGTGGGATCTCTTTGCTTCCAGAATGCCTCCATAAAAAACTCTCTTTCTCTATCTGATTGGAGTTTTTGGAAAACTTCCTTCTCCCGTGGAGAGATGATATAACCCACTTCTTCTTCTAACCATATTTTGAACCTTGGTGGAAGCTCTTCTTCGGATGTTTTTTCCGATAGGATTAAATTGTTGGGTATCAGGACAACAAGAATCAACAATAGGACTAGTTTCCTCATAGTGTAACACCTTGTTTTCATTAGATTACCCTTATCATCGAAACTATTCAAGCAATCTTACCTATCCAAAGCTGTAACGCAGTTTGTTGACAATTGAAGTCAATCATTCCATCACGTATTCTTATATCACGGAGATGGAGATGCTAATAAAAAGAATTCAATAATGTAGGCAAATATCTTAAAATAGAAAGATAAAATGCTCAATGGCTAAACACAGAAGGTTTTTTGTCCTTGGACTAGCTCTTACAATATTGATCATCGCATTATTCTATATGTTCTATTATAGAGGGAGAGTTAGTGGAAATCTGAATACCCTAATGGAAAACTATTCTTGCTCATTTTGTTTTGGCCAACATCTTTAACCGAATAGGAAGGTTTACAGAGTCTTAACAACATACTCGCAGAGCAAGGGAGCTACAGAAAAATCTATAGATATTTAGCTGTGACCGCAGCAAAACATTCGAGAATCACAAAGCATTTAGGTAAGTCCTCATCTGTGAGAAATTGGTTGAATTATGGATTGGTTCACTGCCTTTTCTTAAAGATCTCGGTTCAACGATAATTTTGAGTTAGCAAGATTTCTAGGTTGGCTTAGCCTTCTATAGTTTTTCTCCTTCAATATACGCAACGGGGATTGTCAATGAGAACTCCCCTTTGTTATGAGCTATAATATTCATTTTGGTTTCCAGTTTTGTAAATACCTTGTACCAATGCTCAGCGGGGATGAGCTTTTTCCAATCTTCCAAAAATCCATACCTAATCAGCGAATGAGAAAAAAAAGCGCCTCCGTCTAAAAATCTTAGGGTGAAAGAACTTCGCTGGGATTTTGTGATCTTAAACCCTGCCTCTTTTAGATAAGAATGAATGATTTTTGGAGTCAACCTGTGATTTAAATGAATCAGAAATTCTTCCTCCAACTCATTCAGAGAAAGCTCTTTCAATGTCTCTTCAAAGACGGTATAAAACTCTTCCATATGACCCTTTGGATTTGTGGTCAATGCGATCTGCGCCTTCGGTTTTGCCACCCTAAAACATTCTCTAAAGATTTTTCTGGGATTTTCGAAATTATTGATCCCCAGATTGGAAATGATCAGGTCGAACGTTTCGTCTTCAAATCGCATGGATGACGCATCTCCCTCAACCAAAATCACGTTCTTAATGTTGAAGAGATCCATTTTGAGACGTGTTCGCTCATGTGCGATTTTCCAGGGATCAATTCCATAGATGGTTGCGTATTTACCCAGTCTTTGTGCCAATTCCAATAAGAGGAAACCTGTCCCGAAGCCGACATCCAGGACGGTCATATCGGGCTGAATCCGGGAATTCTCTAGCAGCATCAATCCGAAGGGTGCAGACCAGAGCGGGAGTTCATCCAGGCCGGAGACGACATTTGGATCGCTCCAATCAATAGATGTATCGAGATAATCTGGTTTTTGACTCATTTCTTTAAAAACAATCCTCCAGCCACATTTTTCTCCGATTTATTTTTCCTGCTTGCAAGCAGAAAAACCTCGGAGATCTTTTTATGACCGAGTCAGCTCTTTTTTAAAACTTCTGCCATTTTATGGATATACTCCGGATTAGTCCCACAACATCCGCCAATGATATTTGCTCCGTTAATGGCCATCTGGGGAATATAGTTCAGGTAATCCTCCATTCCCTGAGAGTAGGCGACTTTTCCCTCTTCAGAGAGTGAAGGGTTTCCAGCATTTGCCTGTGCGAGGATTGGCAGAGTTGTTTTTTCCCTCATGATTTTAACCAAATCGACCATCTCTTCGCTGTTCAGTGTGCAGTTTGATCCTACTACAGGAACGTTTTCCTTTTCCATTTCTTTCACAAACTGTTCGATTGTATTCCCCATGAGTGTGAAGAAACCCTTGGCATGGTGATTAAAGGTCATTGTCATGAAAACAGGCAAATTTGAAACCTTCCGAGCCCCTCTCAATGCACAAAGAGCTTCTTTCAGGTCATACTGGGTTTCGATAACCAGGAAGTCTGCTTTTCCATCTGTTAAACCCCGGGCCTGTTCGGCATAGGCCTCCTCAAATTCTTCTTCAGTAAATTCGCCTTGTGGTTTCAAGAACTTCCCTGTAGGTCCCATGCTTCCGCCTAAAAACTTTCCTTCTGGTTTAACTTCATTAGCGATGATGGCGGCGACACGGTTTAACTCGTAACACCGGTTATCTAGATTGTGAGATTGAAGTTTGATTTTGTTTCCTCCGAAGCTGTTAGTGAGAACAGCATCGGAACCGGCATCGTAGTAGTTTTTATGGATTTCTTTGACAACTTCTGGATTCTCCACATTCCACGATTCGGGACAGGCTCCTTGAGGAAATCCGCGGCTTATGAGTTCGGTCCCAAATCCTCCGTCTAGAAGTACTGTTTGTTCTTTAATAAGTTCGAGTATTGATCCAGCCATTTTTACCTCCTTAATATATAATTTGAATCATTGCCCAATGTTATTCATCTAATCGTCTGCACTGCACACTTCTATTTCAAATTGACTAACCGTTCAACTGAGGGGAACAGCTCCCTTTCTGTATGAGGCAAGAATAGGGCTCCTGTGTATTCGTTGAAGTACCCTGGTTCGGTGTTTAATTCAAGGTAGGTCATCATTCTCTCGAGTGCGTTGACGAGATCCTTGTTTCTTTCTGAGAGGAGGATGAGATAAGCTCCAATGAGAGAGGTGTTCCCTAGATATTGAAATTTATCGCGTTCCAGATCGGGAAGCATTCCGATCCGAATGGCATTTTCAATAGCGAGATTTTGGCCGAATCCCCCGGCAATGTAAAAAGAATCTACCTGATCGAAGGTAAGCCCCGCATTTTTGAGTAGTAACGAGCAGGCCGAAAAAACCGCTCCCTTGGTACGGATTAAGTTGGCGATGTCGTTTTCAGTGATAACAAGATCTCTCCCCCAAAAAGACATGCTGCCTTTTTCAATGACAAATCCCTCACCTAAATCAGTCTCGATGAGTTTATCTTTGATCTTTTTTTTATTGAATTTTCCGGAGCGGTCTACATAGCCATGTATGAACAATTCGGCCAGAAGATCGATCAGGCCTGAGCCACAAAGGCCTTTCGGCTTTCCGCTATCGATCACCTTATAGTCAATCTTCCCTCTTTCATCCAGTCTAATCGCCTCTATCGCGCCAGACATTGCGGGCATTCCACATCTAATGCCGCCTCCTTCAAAAGCCGGCCCAGCCGAACAAGCACAACTCATCAACCAATCCTTATTCCCCAGCACTAACTCACCATTGGTCCCGATATCGATAAACATGGACACCTTCTGCGACTGTTTGACAATTGGACTGCACAACAATCCAGCAAGAATGTCACCACCTACATAGCTGCCTACAGAAGGAGCACAATGGACTCTGCCCTCTGTATTCATTTTTAGACCCAGATCCCGTGAGAGAATAACGGGTGCTCTATTCACAGTTGGTACATACGGCGATTCTCTAATGTATCTCGGATCAAGTTTCAGAAAGAGATGAACCATGGTTGTATTTCCAGCCACCGAAAGATAGTAAACATCTGGAGGAGAAATTCGAGCTGATTGATAGGCCTTATCTAAAAGATTGTTGATAGTCAGAATGATTAAGTCATGAAGTTCCTGAAGCCGTTCTGTTTTTTGTGCGTAACTGATTCGTGAAATGATATCTTCACCGCATTTGATCTGCTGATTAATACTGGAAGCTGAGCTCACAATTTTCCCATTTTTTAGATCTACAAGATGAAGTGCAACAGTGGTGGTTCCAATATCGCAAGCAACGCCATAGATGCCGTGCTTGGATGAATAGGGTCGCACTTCGATGACAGTCCAGGTTCCTTCTATATTCAACAGGATTACACTAACTTTTCTCTCGTTTTCGCGGATTGAATGCGCCAAATTCTTCAAAACTGAGTATTCACAATCCAAAGTGTTGATATTTAGTCTTTTTTTTATCTCGAACTCTAACATCTTGAAATCACTGTAATTATCTTCTAAAGTGGAGGAGGGGAGGGTCAGGACAAGTTTTTTAATAGGGGGATCGATATCCGACGAGCCTGATAAAATCTCTCGGTTTGTTTCAAGAAAATGCGAATCAATGGAGCTTTTAATCGAAAGCTCCTCAAATTCGGGCAGTTTAACCGTAAGATTGTCCTCAACATTCACTTGACATGCTAAAACGTAACCCTGTTGAAGGATTTTTTGTGGAAGTGAAGCGGATGCTTTGCTGTGGCAAGTCCCCTTAATAATCTGAACTACACAGTCACCACATGTTCCTTTTCCTCCACAGGAGGCATGGATGGGGAGCGTGGTTTTCCTGAGAGCGTCGAGAAGATTCGTGTTTGAAGGTATCACAACTTTGACATCAAAAGGAAGGAAGGTTACTGTATGATCTTGGCACTTTTTGGGTGATACTCTTGGCTTTGTTCCCATCCTAAACTCTGTTTCGATAACTCGAACTGCTTCTGATCGCTCGCCGTTGTTTTAACATCTCAAGTTAGAGATAGACTCTTCACTAAAGAGGGAATATCTGATGCTTCCTGGCTGCCAACGATGACTTCCCATCCTGGAAGGCTTTCTTCAAGATCTCCACTGATCTGAGATACAAATCCAGGGATTATGATCTTCCTTGTAGTGACTTGCTGCTCGAGGTTGATCGTTTTGATGAATTTTGCAATTGTTTCTCCGACAAATTTTCCTGCTGCCCAAGCCGTAAGCACGGATTGTCCTTCTGTATCACAGACGACCAGGTGCGCGGAAATTCCCGAATTTTCGATTTCTCCTGAGACAATGAAATACGTCAATGAAAAATTGGTTGTCACAAAAACAGGCGATTCTGGTGTCGGCTCACCGATGGGATACACTTTGGGATCAACCTGAATAGGCTTCTGGGGATCGGTGTAGATGTTTTGACGAAGCGTCAGGAGGGCATAGAGCAGTGCCCTATTGTATTCATGTAGAGCGACTATGGATTCATACTTGCAAAGCAATGCAGCAGCCGTTGCGAACATATCAAATTCCGATTCCGTATTTATCTGATTAAATAAGGGATATCCAAAGGGTTTAAAGGCCTTTTTAAGAGCACTTCGTCTTAAAATTGTGTTCTGCTGGATTTGTAATCCTGTGTTTTTTGATGTGATATTCAAAAGGATATTTTGGACTCCTGCTTGTTTTGTCTTTTCCACCTGAGTGGCTAAATCCTCATACGATTCTGAGGTCAAGATCAGGCTGCAGTTATAATTCTTTGCCAGCTCAATCCACTCATCCGTGACGGTTTTTTTCAGTAGGACAGCAGCATAACTATCTTTAAGAAGCGAGGCCCCAGTCTTCAGCGTCTCGAATTCGGCACAGTCCAAAATGATTCCTTTTGTTGAGTTCTCTATGACCAGCTCAATGGTTTTGAGGAAAATATCATTTTCAGGCGAATCATGAGTAATCAAGAATAAATCTGGTTCAAGCTGCTCTCCGACTCTTTCCACTTTGTACTCTTCGATTTCTCGGATCTTTTGTTCGAGTCTGCTTTCTCCCTCAGAAGTGCGCAATTGGATAGCGATCCCCGTTTGGTGGAAAAATGTTTTTTCATGACGGAACATGACCGTTTCACTTCCTACTTCTAAAGGATGATCCTTCCCAATTTTCACCAATCGAATGGGAGGTTCACTGGCAGCTCCCAGTGTTGCCTTGGCTTCTTCGGAGGCGTGGGGGCACTCACTGAGTTCGGCTTTCTTTTGGGCCAATTTCATGGCGAAAGCCATACATGTCGGGACTCCGCAATCACCACAATTGGTTTTCGGCAGCAACTTAAAAATATCTAAACCGGATAAGGCCATTGTTAATCTCCTCCTCTGCCATCAAACATTTCCTCGACCTTCTTTTTCACTGCGGCAACAGCTTGAGGATGGTACATGATGAGTAGATCAGCTCCCGCAACAAGAAGGCTCATTGCTGTTGCGATCTCCCAGTAAGCTCCCCGGAGCTCGACATTGCCCCAATCAGGATAATCCTGTTCAGGTGCACGAGTTTCCTTAACTCGAAAACTCTCATATCCGGGATTGATCAGCATGGGAAAGGCCATCATTTTGTCTCCTGCTAAAGCATCGTTGCGAATTCTCTCCATGATCGAGTAAGTGTATTCGATGCCATATCCCAGTGCCCCAGTCAGAGGATCTAAAACAATTTTTTCCGGTGGGAAACTCATCTCTGTCAAAAGGATGTTCAATTGTTTGGCGAGATTGACATCGATTGGCGTCTGCGTTACAAGAGTGTGACTGTAAGCAATACATGCTGCGGCAATTGTTTTATAGTTGTCCTTTTCCACATAACTGATGAGGCAGTTTTCGCCGGCGGTGACCTCACAGACTTTTTTCATGACTTCATTGTTTTTCTCATAATGACTGTGTCCAGTGATGATTAGGGGAACACTCACACTCTCGAGCACTTGTTTGACGATTTCTGCTGCCTCGTCAGCGCTTTTATTCCCTTTCTCCGGATGTGTGCCTTCGAGTCGCACGCTTATTAGCTCTGCCCCATACTCATCCACACATTTCTGTGCCATTTCTCCTGGCTTTTGGATTACATCGCCGTAGTAGTCCAAAAGCGAC
>WTAW01000224.1 GCA_013139435.1 Candidatus Aminicenantota bacterium
GGAGAACTTTCTCGGAGAGTCAAAAAGCTGAAATCCATACACGAAAACTGCCATCTATGTCCAAGAGATTGCCGGGTGGATAGGACCAAAGGACAATTGGGTCGATGCCAAGCATCCGACAGGGTCAAAGTATCCAGTGCATACCCACATTTTGGTGAAGAGTCACCACTCGTTGGAAAATATGGCTCGGGGACCATATTTTTTTCCAATTGCGGACTCCGGTGTGTTTATTGCCAGAACTATACGATCAGCATCGAAGGCGAGGGTGTAGAAATTGCAGATAGACGATTGGCAGAGTCTATGCTCTCTCTCCAAAAAATGGGGTGTCACAACATCAATCTGGTCACACCTACTCATTATGTTCCCAACATTGTCAGCGCTCTCGAGAAAGCCATTCCTAAAGGGTTACGGATTCCTCTTGTCTATAATACAGGGGGTTATGAGAAGCTGGATATGCTCCAACTCCTGGATGGTATCATCGATATCTACATGCCTGATTGTAAATACATGGATCCTAAACACGCGGCCATGTATTCGGATGGGGCATATAACTATCCATACTATGTGAGGCTAGCATTAAAAGAGATGTTCCGGCAGGTGGGTGACCTGGTTGTAGAAAGGGGACTGGCAAAGAGAGGTTTGATTATTCGACACTTGGTTTTACCAAACCGGATTGCTGGCACAGAACAATTCTTGAAATTTGTCGCTGAGAATCTTTCAAAAACCACATATCTCAACATCATGAGACAGTATCGGCCAGAGCACAAAGCTACTGAATACCCAGACATTGCCCGTCAGCTCAAAAGACAGGAATATGTTGAGGCTCTCCAATGGGCAAAAAAACTCGGCTTAACTAGACTAGATAGATAACATGATTAAAATGTATAAAGGGCAGATTTCAGGTATGTGCAAAAGAAGTCCCGGTATGTTTTGCGATGAAACCAGTTGATTTTGAATCCATTTTGCCTTAAATTACTCATGAGGAATCCCGTTATTTTCGAATGGAAAGCGTTCTGAATAAATACAAATATTTTCTTATCTTTCTCATCCTGCTTATCTTTCTCATCCAGGGGTTGAGTTCTGAGGTTTACTATCCCTGGAAAGATGTCTATATCGGAGCGCTTGATGCAGAGAAATGGGCAGGTTTGGTCTTTATCCCTCATCAAGAGAGTGCTTTTGCCTTCCACTTGAGAGTGAAAAAAGGAGAGGAAACAGCAGAGGGGATAGATCTTTTTTATCTCATCTCAGAAGTAGGTCCTCATTCACCGGATGGTCAGTATGCGCGAATAAAAATTGACTTGAGCCTTCCCTTCGGTCAGAAAAGAGAAACTCCGGTCATGAAAAAACCCTCATCTGGCTCTGACACCTTGGTGCTCGAATGGTCTCGAAAGGATGAAAGAACGGTTGTTGGGAGGATTTCGGTCCCCAAGAATATCGAACTCCAATTGATCCATTATTTTCCCTGGGATTATGAGGGGAGATACCAACTGTTATCCGATGGTCAGGTCAGAGGAAATAGCCAGTCGGAAGACAGTCAACATTACCTATTTTGGTCTAGTCGTCGAGGGAATCTGACCTCTCCGTCACAAGGGGAAGAATTGACTGTTACATTCCCTGAGGAGCGCAGGATCTATTTTGTCGCAGGTGTGGGTCATGACTTACGGATCCTATCCAATCGTATCTACAGATACAAGAACGAACGGACGATCGATAAGGTCCTAAACGAGGAAAAGAAAAGGTACAATAAGAAAAGAGTTATCGTTAACGGTCTTCATAAAGGTATATCTCGAGCGATAACAAATAATCTCTTTTGGATGTCCCTCTACCAGCCTGGGGAACACCGGCTTTATACACCCGCTGGACGAAGATGGATTTTCCCTGCACCCGATGGATCCGCTGACCACTGGACCATTTTTGAATGGGACTCTTTTTTTAACGCCTTAGAAGTTGGAATTGAGAGCAGTAAGCATGCTGTGGATATCTTAAAGTCTGTCCTGGAGACACAATACCCCAACGGCAATATTCCCAATTGGAGAGGGCGTTTTGGAGGAGCGAGTGACCGCTCACAACCCCCTGTGGGCTCTTATGTTGTCCTGAAATATTTTCTAAAGACTGCAGACTTGGAGCTGTTACGATTTGCCTATCCGACTCTTGTGAAATGGCATGCATTCTGGAAGGAGCCAAGATCCAACGGATTTCCCCGAAGAGACGGCAACAATGATGGTCTATTAGAATGGGGTTCAGATGAAGAGCTCATAGCGCAAAGTGTGCCCAGTTGGGAGGAGAATGCGCCCGGAAAAACGCGTGCGATGTGGGAATCCGGGCAGGATGATCTACCGAATTGGGATGATGCAATATTTGATGAGAGTTCTGGAACCCTGTCGATGAACTGCCTTGATCTAAATTCTCTCTACGCACTCGATTGCTGGTGTCTCGCTCAGATGGCTCAGATCCTTGAAAAGCTAGAGGATTACGAGACATACATGGAAGAATATGAGACCATGAAGACACTGATCGAAGAAACCTTTTGGAACGAAAGGGAAGGATTCTACTTTGACCGATACTGGGATGGACGATTTTCAAAAAGAAAGGCCGCTTCAAACTTCTATCCTCTAATTGCCGGGATTCCCGATCAAGGCAAAGCTCTCCGGATGCTGAGGCGCTTGCTGAATGAAAATGAATTCTGGGGGGATTATGTTCTGCCCACAATATCACGAGATGATCCTGCATTCAAGGATCAACAGTACTGGAGGGGGACCATATGGCCTCCGACCAATTATTTGGTCTATCAAGGATTGAAGGCGTATGGATTTGATGCTGTGGGCTCTGAATTCGCCAATAAAAGTGCATCCCTTTTCCTCAGGAGCTGGAACAATTTTCAGCTATGTCCAGAGAATTATGATTCAAGGACAGGTGAAGCAGGTGGGCAGAGATACCAAAGCTGGGGCCCTCTTTTTGCGTTGATCGCCTTAGAAGAATTTCTGGATGTGACTCCACGGGAGGGTTTCCGGTTTGGGATGATCAATCCGGAAAAGAAAGGGAGACTTTCCCGCATTGCCGTGCAGGGAAGACATTACGATGTGGAAGTGAACAAGTCTTCGATCAAACTGTGGGAGGAAGGAAAAGAAATCATCAATTGCAATGGGAGCGCAGTGTTCAGGCATTTTTTGTATTCGAAAAACGAAGTTTATTTTGAAATAAAAACTCTGGAACCCCGTGAAGTCAAGGTCCGATTTCTCACCAAAGGAAAATATGAGCTCATCCTTGATGACCGTGTCAGAAATTTATTCGAAGGTAATTCGACAAAGATCCAAGTTCCAGAGGGAGAACACACTGTGCTTGTTCTTCTGATCGCTGAGAAGTAGTCGTATTCCCCAAAAGTGAATAAGCCTAAATAATTCAGTAGAAATATTGGGAGAGACAGAGATCATGAAAATCCTTGTCATCGAGAAGGCCTCTGCTGTGAAAAGTCTGATTTTAGAAACTCTCAGTCGAAGAGGGTATAAACTGACCTTTGTCACAAATGGCAAAGATGCATGGCGCTTGCTCAATAAAAGGAAGGATATTCGGATCGTTATTGCTGAGTGGACTATGCCTGGAATGGATGGAATAGAATTGTGCAAAAAAATCCGGAGTGCCAAATTTCCTTACTATGTATACATTATGCTTTTGACCTCAAAGAATCATAAAGCCGAAGTGATTAAAGGGATCAAACAGGGCGCTGATGATATTCTAACAAAACCAATCGATCCGGATGAACTTCAGATCCGGATCAATGCCGGAGAGCGCATCGTTCATCTTGAAGAAGATCTTATAGAAAAGAATAAAAGCCTTCAGATGGCTAATGATATCTTACGAGGGAATCTTATTTCGGGTCAAGAAACCCAAAAGAGCCTCCTTCCCTCAAGTTTTCCCGATATATCCAACATGGAGTTTGCGGCCAGTTTCATCCCCAGTGCATTTGGATCGGGGGATATCTACAACATTTTTCGGCTGGACGAGAAAAACATCGGGCTCTACAACATCGACGTTTCCGGCCATGGTGTATCAGCCGCGCTTTTCAGCGTGTGTCTTAATCAGCGTTTAAGTCAAGATCCTCAATCATTTGGTTTGGTCAAGGTTCCTGTCGATGGCCCTCCTTACTACCGTATCAACTCTCCCGTTCACATCGTGACATTACTGGATGACGAAGATATGCTGGGAAAATATGGCAGGTATTTCACTATGGTTTATGCCATTGTGAATGTCGAGACAGGTGGTGTTTCGTTCTACAGAGCCGGTCATAATTATCCATTGCTGATCCGTAATAAAAATAAATCCTATTATATCGAAGGAGGAGGCCCTCCTATTGGCTTGGGGATCACGCTTAGAAAAAAACAGGAGCAGGAGATAAAACTTGAAGCAGGAGATCAACTTATATTTTTTTCGGATGGGATCAATGACGCGTTCTCTCCTAAGAGCGGAAAGAGGTATGGACTTGAAAGAGCTAGACAGATTCTGACTGATCATTTTTCAGAATCATTGGAACACTCATTTGAGCGTCTAATTACTGATGTACAGGCTTTTATGGGACAAGAAGGTTTTTCTGATGACATCTCCATCATTGGATTCAAATGGCTGGGGAATCGGGTGAACTGATGGAAGAGATTCGTTTGACCTTCCCGAGGAAAGTCGCCTATTTGCGTTTTGCAACCAGTATTTCCAAGCAGATTTGCCAACAGATCGAAGAATGTCGTGAAGACAAAAGTTTTGCCTCTGATGTGGAACTCTGTGTGAGCGAAGCATGCACAAACGCCATCAAATATGGACGGAGTGGTGAGATGGAGGATGTGATCTCCCTCTATTTCCAGATTTTTGCAGATAAACTCGTTATTAAAGTGCAGGATAAAGGGAGTGGGTTCAACCTGAATAAACTTCCTGATCCGGATATAGAGAGTCTACCCGATAGGGGATACGGGCTTTACATTATTCGGAGCAAGATGGATGATGTGCAATATGTCCAGACTGAAGAAGGGAATTTTTTAACGATGATAAAATCCTTCAAGGGAAATTTTAACGTATGAATGGAGGAACAGGATGAAGTTGAATGTTGCCAGGAAAGATGGAATCCTTATCATAACCCCCCAGGTTAAAAGGATCGATGCGAACGTTGCTTCGGATTTCAAATCAAAATTGATCGATTTTTTAGATAACGGAGATAAGATCATTGTAATCAATCTATCCAAGGTTGATTTTATCGATAGCTCTGGTTTGGGTGCAATGGTCTTGATCCTGAGAAAGATCGGAACAGATGGCAGGATTAAACTCTGTAAATTAAAAGAAGGCGTTAGCTCGATATTTGAGCTGACGCGCCTGGATGAAGTCTTTGAAATACACAAATCTGAAGAAGGGGCTCTTGAAAGTCTCAAAACGGGTTGAATTCTTGGAGGTCATGCGTGATTCAAATTGTAGAAAATCCGGAACGAATCAAAAGAGCAGAGATTGTAGTGGGGATCCCATCATTCAAAGAGGCGGATTCCATCGGTCATGTTGTCTCGAAGGTCGATCAAGGGTTGACTCGATTTTTTGAGAAAAAAAACTCTGTGATCATCAATGTGGATAATTTTTCGCCCGACGGAACAAAGGATGCCTTTCTTAATACAAAGTCCAGGACTCCCAAGCTTTACTGCTCTACAGCAAAAGGAGTTAGGGGGAAAGGCCGGAACATTAAGAATCTTTTCCAAGCGGGCGTAGAACTCGGGGCCAAAGCGATCTTGATGCTGGACGCAGATCTAAAAAGCATAACGCCTGATTGGGTCCAGTATTTTACAGAGCCGATCTATATGGGTTATGACTATGTGATCCCCATTTATGTACGCCATAAGTATGATGGAACGATCACGAATAACATTACCTATCCATTGACCCGTGTCCTCTATGGACTTCGAACCAGGCAACCTATCGCTGGAGATTTTTGTTTTTCCGGCAAGCTTGCGAGAGCATTTTTAACTGAGAAGACGTGGAATCGAAACGTATCCGAATTCGGTATAGATATCTGGATGACGACAATAGCGATCGCAAGAGGATTTAATGTGTGCCAGACATTTCTTGGGGCTCCAAAATCCCATCGGGCGAAAGATCCCAGTGGGCAACTCGGTCCTATGTTCTATCAAGTTGTCGGAACTCTCTTCGATCTGGTCGTTGATTTTGAATACTTGTGGAAGGATACCTCAGCCAGTCGGCCGACCAGCATTTTCGGGTTTGGCCTTGGAGTTAAAGAAGACCCGCCGATCGTCGATGTCAATGAAAATAATCTTCTGATACATTTTAAAAAAGGCAGTCGGAAATATGGGAAGATATGGAAAAAAGTTATTGCTGAGATAAACCTGGAAGACCTGCTGCAAAATATATATAGAGACGTTAAGGATGTAATTTTTCCAGCCGATCTATGGGCGAGGATCCTGTTTGATTATATCGTTGCTTACCGAGATAAATTGGCTGCTAGGGATCAGCTGCTTCTGTCTCTGATACCGATCTATTTCTTGCGTACTCTTGGCTTTATTAATGGAACTCGGGAATTGGACACCAAGGAAGCCGAAGACTATCTGGATATTGAATGCCGGAAAATGGAAGAAGAAAAATATTATCTTATTGCTAAGTGGAATCAAACTCCCCGTAAAGACGGGATTCCTTCGATCGCCCAATACCTCGCCGACTAAACCTATCCTGAATTATTCATAAAAAATGTCGATACTTATGATAACTGACTTAATATCAGATTCCTATATTGTTTTTCGGAATTCTCATATAGCCGCTGCATTTCCAATGTGATTTTCATTTATAATCGACATTTTTTATGAATAATCCAGGCTATTATCTATATACTCCAGTCTTTATTGTCGAGATAGGCACGTTTAAGAGTGTCTCCTCGAACGCCCTGCCTAAGAGCTTCTAGGGCTAATATCTCATCTGGAGGGATATTTCCAAGGTTGACATTGGTGCCGCAGCGGATAATAAGGGCTTGCTGCTGATTTTTAATGGGCGCCTCCCACATGATGTCATTGAGGTTCTCAACGCCTGCGATGATCCCTTCGACTTCGTCGTCCTTGATCTTTCCCTCCGCATCAAAAATGCCCACTCCTTTTCCTGCTTCTCGCGCTTCAATGATGACCTTCACGGAACCATTTGACAGGTCTTCCTCGATGAGTTGATGAACTTGGGAGAGCGGGATGGCTTCCTTGGGATCCTTTTTTCCCACTTCTGTGATCACTTTAAAACCACAGTCGCAAGCCATTGTGATGGCGTTTTTCCTGGTTTCGAGATCCATCTCGATCGTCCCATCCGAAATTTCGATAGCCGAGAATCCGAGTTCTTTGGCTCGGTTGAGGTATTTTTTAAATTTGTTTTGCCATATGGCGATCTCGAAGAAGGTCCCTCCTGGCATCACATCGATATCGGCGGATGTTATTATTGCGTTTTTTTCTTTGAGAAACTCTTTTTCATAAAAAGCTGAAGTCCCAAATGTCAGCTTGATGATGTCGATGTATTCTGATGCGGATCGGATCAAGTCCTCCAGACGATGAATCCCCATTCCTTTATCGATCACCATAGTCAATCCTGTTGACCTGGGCTTGATGGACCTATCAGATACTGGCATTTCGATAGTTCCTTCCCATGCATTGTTCATATCAGTCTCCTTTTATATAAATAATTTAGGCCAAAAGGTTGCCCCAGCAGTCCTTAGGATTCGATATAATCGATACGATCTGAGTTATCGAAGGATGTTTGACACACTCAAGAGCACTTTCAAATCTTGATTGTGCCATCTCTTTATCATCCAGACCTAAAATGGGGATTTGATCATACAGGATTGTCGTTTCCACAATTTTCTGTGAGATGTTATCAAAAAGGAATTTAGCGGACTTTCGTATGTCGCTGACCGTGTTTTGGACAAATCCCTTTTGCCCTTTCTCGACATGTGGAAAAAGGATGTATACGGCTTTGGTGTTATGAAGTGTATCGAAGTCTGTGGCAAACAAAGACAGATCAAGGGCGATTTTCTCTTGCCAGAGTTTTTCCGGATCTGGCCTCTTTACATCGGGGAGAAATTGGGGAAAATCGTGGACGAGAGTTCCAAACCGCACATTGTCGACAAGAGAGCCCTTAAACCACTCGATCTGGTTATTCTCGATATTGAAGTGCACTGTTTCGGTGGAAAATAGCCGCATGCCTTTTGCCAATCCGCTGAGCAGATAGACGGTCTTCCCACTCCCTGCACCTCCGATGATGAGATAGAGGGCATGATATTTTTGGTCAAAAAGTGCGCACGCATGAAGGTTATAGATTTTGTGGTGTTTCTCGAGAAGATACAGAGCGTAGCGGTATAAAAATCCCTGATTACCCCAAAAGGAGAACCTTGGATCAGAGACAGAGTGGGAAAGTTTCTCGAATGGACCTGAGAAAATATATCCCTTCCCCTGCCGTTCATAGCGAGGGGCTTCCGGTGATTCAAGGATCCGGATATAGCCGTCAAGATAATCTGTGTAGGGGATTGGGTCGATACGATGGAAGTCTGTGAGAAGTGATTTCACTTCTATAGTGAATGGGAGATGAGGAAGAAGCTTTTTGTTGTCGGTCTCGATCCCAACAGTCGCTTTCAGAATCTTGAGTGCTAACCTGTACATTCTATTCCTTTCTTTGGTGAAGGCCTTATATCATACCCAATATCACTGGTGGCGTAAACCTTTCACGCGTGCATTTGCCAAGTCATTTGGTGGCGAGATGGATAGCCGCGAAGCTCAGAAAGGTTGAACGATATTTCACCCTGCTGAATCCGGCCTGACGGAGCAGAGAAGAGAACTCTTCAGGAGGATAAAATCGTGGGACTGTATAGGCTAGATATCCGTACCCTGCTTTAGAGCCTGATAGAAATGAACCTATGGGCCTGACGATCTTTCTGATATAGAAATGAAAGAACTTTCGCAGAAGTTTTGAAGAAGGTTGACTCGTTTCAAGATTGAGAAATTGTCCGCCAGGCTTGAGGATGCGATAGAATTCTCTAAGGTGAGCGAGAAACTCCTCGCAATTCAGGTTCAAATTGCGTATCGAAAAAGAAATGGTCACCAGATCGAATGTCTCATCTGGGAAGGGAAGAAGGGCCACGTCGGCTATAGCAAAATTGACGTGATGTTTATAATTTTTCTTTATTGCCTGGGATAACATCGGGAAACTAAAATCCACGGAATAAATTTTCGTTGAGGCGTCTGCTCTGTGAGAAAGGTTGCGGGTCATCTCTCCTGTCCCGCTGCATACGTCCAACCAATACTGGCCCTCCGCACGCGTGATTTCTCGTAAAGCTTTGTTTCTCCATAAAATGTCCAGGCCGAACGTTAGGATATGATTGATGGACTCATACGTTTCCGCCACTTCTTTGTAGATCTTCTGGACGCCTTTTCTCATAATCTTTCAGCCCATACTAAGCAATAACATTAAAATATTCAAGCCATCACAGATAAGGAAACGGATCTGCCATCTGTTTACACCGAACTGCTCGAGGGATACAAGAACTGAAATAACTAATATCAGCACAACTCATTGACTGGTTGAATACATTCGTGGTTTACTAGCCTGAATTATTCACGAGTTGAGGTTGCCGCAGATGCAAGGCGTCGGCCCATGAAGACGTGGTCATCCACTTCGAATGAGCCGCAACGAAGCAGATGCGATAAGATCAGCTCGCCCGAAGGGTAAAAGATGCTGACAATAAGATATTGAATGATTTTAGAGCATAAATTTGGAAGCAGCTTTTATGAATAATTCAGGAGAGTTGTGATGAGCTAGTTTAGGCTCATACACTCGAGGAGGTCCTATGAAAACAAAAATCTTAGTCACATGTTTTGTTATGACAACACTTCTGGCCTTTCTTTTAATCTTTCCCAGTTGGGGAAACAATGCCCCTGAAGATTCTTATGATGTTCTCATTAAGAACGGTAAGGTCTTTGATGGGTCTCTGAAAAATGCTGTCAATGCAGATATCGCTATTCGGCGGGATACGATCGTCAAAATTGCCAGGTCGATCAAGGGGAATGCGAATACTATTATTGATGCCCGCGGTCTGTATGTAAGCCCTGGATTCATTGACCTCCACACGCATGTGGATCGCAACATGTATTTCCCTGAGAACAGAGCGATATTCAATTACCTGAAACAGGGAGTCACCTCTGTTGTTGTCGGACAATGTGGCGGAAGCGCCTGGCCTATCTTGGAAAAAGCGGAAGACCAGATCAAGAGATGGACAGAAGAGGGGATCGTTCCAAATGCCGCCTTGCTGGTCGGCCATGGAACAGTCAGACAGATCGTTATGGGGATGGAGAACAGAGTTCCCACTCCTGAAGAGCTGGAAGAAATGAAAGCGCTGGTCAAAGAAGCTATGGATCAAGGCGCTCATGGAATATCTACGGGCCTGATCTATCTGCCGGGCCGATATTCTGAAACAGATGAGGTTATCGAGCTCGTTAAAATCGTTGCGCCATACAAGGGTATTTATCACACTCACATTCGTGATGAAAGAAACAGACTCCTCGACGCGGTCACAGAGGCGATCGAGATATCCAAAAAAACAAATGTACCCGCACACATATCCCATTTCAAAGTGATGGGAAAGGAAAATTGGGGGCTTGTCAAGGACGCGTGTACACTCATAGAACAAGCCAATTCTGAAGGATTGACCATAACGGCAGACCAGTATCCCTATCAATTCGCTAACGGGAATCCTTACAGGAGTCCTATTCCCCGTTCGACATGGGTAGGGGATAGAGAGGTTCCGAGGCTTTCGTCATCAGATATCAACATGATCTTCGATCACCTCAGAGATGCACAATTGATAGATCTCTACACAAAGATCACACCCTACATTCCACTCAATGAACATCATAAACAGTATCTCGACGAGATGCCTCGGCAAAGACTTGTCGAGTTGGTGGGCCGGAGCTTGATCAGCACCGGGGATTTTTCGGGCCCTGATAATGCTCGATCGAGGATGCTCTTTCTGAAACGCATAAACGACCCAAAGGAAGCTGCAAAGATCCAGGGGGAAATCACCGAGTACATCGAGAACCTCATAGGGGCCGATAGATTCATTGTGGGAATCTGTGTGGAGAAAAACCTAGAAGGGAAATCCATCAAACAAGTGGCTGATCTCAAGGGGATATCCATTGCAGATGCCGCAATCGAGCTAGAACTCATGGGAGCGAAAATCGTTCCTTTACAGATGTGTGAAGAGGATATCGAATACATCATGAAAAAAAGTTATGTCGGGACAGGGAGTGATGGGGTAGCCCCCTACTACGGGATCGGATTGACTCACATACGCTCCTATTCCACATTTCTCCACAAGATAAAAAAATATGCCACACAGAGAAAGTCCGTCTCCGTCCCCCATGTCATTCGATCCCAAACAGCTCTCCCCGCAGATATTATGAACTGGCAAGACCGTGGATGGATCAAAGAGGGGTATAAAGCCGATATCGTCATCTTTGACCTGGACAACATAAAGACAAAAACATCCATATCCAATCCTCATCAATACAGTGAAGGTGTTGAATATCTCATCATCAACGGGAAGATGGTCCTGGATAAGGGCGATTGGACGGGTATTCTGCCTGGAAAAATCTTGAAACCGAATATGCCATAATCAAGATGGATTTGATCGAATTCTGAGCAAGACAAACAGATTAAATGGATTTTCTCTTTTTGATAAAGTAAGCCGTTGTGAAGATGCCCAAAATAGCGACAAAGATAAAGGGAGAATTGATTCCCAAAGCATCTGATAGAAAGCCTGCCATGAGACTGACGACTGCACCGGCAAACATCTGAACATTAGCGACTATACTGAATGCCTGAGTCTGGATCCCGGCAGACACTCTATTTCCCACCGCAGATTGAAGGGCGGGATAGATCATAAAAAGGAAGGCGCCAAAGAGAACGAGGCTGATCGCCGCCAGTTCTTTAATGGGGGAGAGTCCCAGAATGCCTAGAAATAGCGTTGAGCCTGAAAAGCCAAACAGGATGATGTTGCGCCGTCCTATTTTTTGACTCAAATAGCCTAAAAGATAAGGCATCAGGGTACCAATGGCGATCCAAAGAGCGAGATACAGTCCTGTCTTGCCCAAAGAAACATGAAATTTGTGATGAAAAAGTGAGGGTGCGTAGAAAACAGTCGTTCCCCAGCAGGCTCCTCCGAAGAAGAAGCCGGGAAAATACTCGGAGGTTTCATTTATTGCTTGCTTCCAAGAACGCGCTTCCGGAGGCTGGATGTCGGCATTCATTGTGGATGTCTTTTTCACAGTGAGAAAACTTATCGTCCCCAAAACAAATAAGATAACCGCAAGAGAGAGAAGGGGTGTTCGCCAACCTAAGCTCTGAGCGATAAATCCAGTTGCAATAAACGCGAGAAACAGACCGATATTTCCCGAACCACTTTGAACACCCATAGCAAAATCCAAAGCCTTGTCCGGATGTGATATGGAAACAGTTGCAACACCCACGGAATGGTAAAAACTTACAAAGATACGCATCACGAGATAAAACAGCAGCAATGTGCCAAAGGACCATGAGAATGTTATCAGAACAAGGGAGAGAGAGATTCCCGCAAGGCTGATCAGGAGTATATGTCTGTATTCGTATTTGTGGGCGTAATGCGCGATGATGAGTTGACATACAAGTGTCATCATCAGTCCCAGATTGGAAAGAATACCGATGTGGGTGTACTTGGTGATGATGGATTGCTGGCTGTACAGTAGGGGAAAGATCATGGGCACAGTGACAGTGGCGGCATCGTTGAGACCATGGAAGATCGAAGCGGAAAAGAGAATCCTTTTGGACATTTTTGAGATAGATCGACCTTTTCAGTCAGATACGACAGTTTATTCTCTAGTTCTTAATAATGCAAATACCGGATTCGTTATAGTGAATTTAAAACTCTTCCACGATAAAAGCCACACGCCCCCCCTTGTGGAGTCTGCGAGTGATCGATTCGGCGTCATCTCTATCAGTGGCTCTGATCCTCACTCTGTAAAAAGTCTGTGTGGGAGTCTGGAACGTGGACACGTACACCTCTTTAAAGGCCTTTTTAAGGTTTTTTTGGAGAGATCTGGCATTTTCTTTATTTGTAAAGGATCCCACCTGCACGGCGTATTGCTGTGAGGATTTTGGCGGCGACTCATCTGCCAAAATTTCGATTTTCACGGGAATGACACCAGGACCGACGGCGTCCAACACTTGTGCAGCAGCATAAGAGAGGTCGATGATCCGCCCTTCCACAAACGGGCCTCGATCGTTGATCTTGACCTTTACCGATTTACCGTTATCCATATTCGTCACCATGACATAAGTGCCAAAAGGAAGAGTCCGATGAGCTGCTGTCATGTCATACATATTGTAAACCTCTCTGCTGGAAGTGGTCTTGCCATGAAAATTCGGCCCGTACCAAGATGCAAGTCCGGTCTGTATAAGGGAGGGCTCTTTTTTTGGGAGGCTGCTGCACGAATACATCAGGAGAGCTGCAGTGAGGACAAAAAGGAACGCTTTTATCCGGATACAATATGATACCGTCATCTGTTCAGTGTTTAATTTTTTACTTCTTGCTTTTTCTGTCACAAAAGAGTTTCAAACTTTTCTTTCAGGAGCAAAAATGTCTCTTCGGGGTTTGAACAGTACTGGAAGAGATGGATATCTTCGGGTGATATGGCATCGTGTTCCAAGAGTGCTTCAAAATTCACGACCTCTCTCCAATATTTTTCACCGTAGAGACAAATGGGAAGAACTTTTTTTTGCATTTTTTCTGTTTGGATTAGAGTCAGCGTCTCGAAGATCTCATCCAAAGTGCCGTAACCCCCTGGGAAGGCGATCACAGCTTTGGCTTGGTAGACGAGCCAAAATTTCCGCATAAAAAAATAGTGGAACAGGAACGAAAGTTCAGGGGAGATATAAGGATTGGGGAACTGCTCATGAGGCAAAGAGATATTCATTCCGATGGATTTCCCACCTGCTCTTGAGGCGCCTCTGTTGGCTGCTTCCATTATGCCTGGACCTCCCCCTGTGCAAATGACAAAATTTTTCCCTTTGGGTTTAAGTTTTATCGCCCACTTGGCCAATCGGAAAGCCAACTCCTCGGCTTCCCAATAATATTTTCCGAGAACACTGTCTTTTTTGTTTGGGTCTGCTCTTGAAGAGCCAAGAAACAGCACTGTGCTGTTCACTTTGAGATGTCTCATTCTTTGCAGGGGTTCCAGGTACTCACTTAAGATCCTTATGACACGAGCATCCCTTGAATCTAAAAAATTCAGATTTTTATACGCTTTTTCGGGGACGAAGAAGTCTTCCATGAAATGCCTTCCTTTGAGTGTATTGCCCTTTATCAGGTCGAGGACAATGATATCACAAAAGAGAGAAATAATCGGGATGATTTTGATTTTGACTTCGGATATGTCCTGTGATATCTATACAATCTTGGAGAGCCGAGCGTATCCTCATGAGTAAAGATTTTTCCAATTTGAGAGAAAAAGAATATCCCGGAAGGTTGATCATCATAGGGAGAGATCTGTCGGATAAAAACGCTATCATCGTGTATGCCATAACGGGAAGATCCCCATCCAGTCAGGCAAGGAAGATAGACCTGACGACGGAGGGAGCCTGGGTAAAACCTACAGATGAAAAGATCCTGAGAGAGGGAAACAGAGATTTGCTCATCTATCCCGCAATTCTTTTTGGACAGAGTCTTGCGGTTAGCAACGGGAAACAGACCAAGGATATCAAATACCATCTCTCTTCAGGTTTGGATCCTACTGACATTCTATCCTCTGCGCTGCGTCATTGGGAATATGAGCCCGATGCTCCATCTTTTACGCCCAGGATCAGCGGATGTGTTCTCCCTGATGGGAGAGCGGCCTTGAGCATCATAAAAAGAGCCGAAGATGGCTCCTCCTCAAAACAGTATTTCAACGTCCTCATGCGTCCTGGAGAAGGAAAGATGATCTCTACCTATTCAGGGGAAAACAGAGATCCTCTCCCGTCTTTTCGTGGAGAGCCCGAGGATGTCAAGTTAACTCATGATAGTGCGGAGAAGACAGCCAAAACTGTCTATTCGGCCTTGATGCCCCAAAAAAGAGACCATGATTTCAGAGTGGCTGTGGTGTGTGTGTTTTCAGGAGAGCAATCAGAGTCTGATTTTAACATATCTGTGATAAACAGATCGGAGATTATAAAAAATGAGTAAGATCGACAAAACGACCCGCTCTCAATACAGGGCCAAGGTGGAAGAGCAGTTCCCGGAGACCATGGCACTTGGGAACATCACGTTCAGGAAGAAGTTGTCAATGCGGTATGGGGAGAATCCCGGATACCCCGCAGCCTTCTACCAAGAACAGGGCGCATACGGGCCAAATATGTCCTCTCTAGAGGTCCTTCAAGAGGGGACCAAAGGATTGGGCTATATCAATGTCGGCGATATGGACTTGGGCCAAAGGCTCATCAAAAAACTGACCGATATCCACCCGGGAACACATATTTGTGCCCTCATCAAGCATGAAATGCCCAGCGGCGTCGCCATGGAAGGCGGCCCGGCTGAAGTTTTTGAGAAAGCTTGGAAAAGCGATCCACTGTCTAACTTTGGCAGTGTCGATGTATTCAATTACACGCTTGACAGCGTTACGGCATTAAAGATCGTTGAGAAGGGGAGGAATGTTGAAGTTGTGTATGCTCCGGGTTTTTCAGAGGAGACACTCGAGGTCTTGGCCACAAGAAAGGTGCTGCGCGTTGTGAAAATGGGCGATTCGCTCGATTCTCCTTCAAGGGATCAAAAACTCGAATTCAAGCGGGTTGCTGGAGGCCTCCTTGTCCAGGAGCGTTTCGATTCAAGAATCGTTTCCCCTTCATCTGTGGATGTCGTGTCAAAGAGAAAAGCGAGTGCCGAGGAATTAGAGGCAGCCATCTTCAATTGGACAGTGGCATGTTTTACACGCTCCAACGCTGTCGTGATCGGGACCCGCGACAAAGTCCATGGTGTCGGCTCAGGTCAGAGAAGCCGGATCGATGCGGCCGAGGATGCCATTCGGTTTTCCAAAAGAGGGTATGGCCCCAAAGGGTGTGTATTGGCTTCGGATGCTTTTATGCCCTTCCCGGATGTTGTTGAACTGGCGGCAAAAAATGGTATTACTGCAATAATCTACCCTTTGGGTTCGATTCGAGATCTCGATGTTATAGAGAGTGCGAACGCCCATGATATCGCCATGATCGTTACAAAAAAACCTGATGAACAGGACAGCGAACGCTGCTTCCTCCACCGATAATTCACTTCGAGACCATTCCTTTTTATATAGGGACCGTTTTTCAAATAATCCGTTCAGGAACCGCACTATTTATTTAAAATAGTAACCGGTTGACATTAGATTGAATAGGTTTATAATGACTTATTTAATGCCGTATTTCATATTTTTCTGTGACGTTTACTCTTAATAAAACAATGCCATAAAAAGGAGCAATTATGAAAAAAGTCACTGTGGATGAGTTGTTGGCCAAGGCTGAACAGCCCTCCAAAGATGCGATGCGCCTTCATCCATTTTATAAGGGAAAAATCGAAGTCATACCAAAATGTCGCATCAGAGATTTTAATGATTTTGCCATCTGGTACACACCCGGTGTGGCCATGCCTTGTAAAGAAATCTATAAAGACAAGGAAAAGGCCTATGAGTTGACAAACAAGGGGAATTTCGTAGCTGTTGTGTCAGATGGAACCAGAGTCTTGGGTCTTGGTGATATCGGACCTGAGGCAAGTTTGCCCGTCATGGAGGGGAAAGCGCTGCTTTACAAATATTTGGGTGGTGTAGATGCGTTTCCAATCTGTCTAGGCACAAAAGATCCAGAAGAGATCATCAAAGCTGTCAAGTGGATCCAGCCGACATTTGGAGGTATTAATCTCGAAGATATTTCCCATCCCAAGTGTTTTTATATTCTGGATACGCTGCGAAAAGAGACGGAAATTCCTGTTTGGCATGATGATCAGCAGGGGACAGCGTGTGTGACTGTTGCTGGACTGATCAATGCTGTGAAGATCGTAAACAAAACAATGAAAGACATTAAGGTTGCCTTGATCGGAGCAGGGGCCGCCAACATCGCCACTTCCCGGCTGATCGTCAAGGCCGGAGTCAATCCTGAAAACATCATCGTTGTGGATTCTAAAGGGATCTTGCACAAGGATAGAGAAGACAGAGAAAGCCTCAAGGAGAAGTTCAAGGAAAAATGGCACATATGTGAAACAACCAACATTAGGGGCATAAAAGGGGAAGCACCTCAAGCTATGGAAGGGGCAGATGTCGTAATATCTGCGTCCAAACCTGGCCCTGGAGTCATCCAGCAGGAATGGATAAAAAATATGGCCGAGGATGCCATCGTGTTTGCCGAGGCAAACCCCATTCCTGAGATATGGCCATGGGAAGCGAAAGAGGCGGGAGCTCGGATCGTGGCTACTGGTCGTTCCGATTTTCCCAATCAGGTCAATAATTCTTTGGGATTCCCGGGAATATTTAGGGGTGCGCTTGACATCCGTGCAACACATATCACGGATGAGATGTGTATCGAAGCGGCCCGAGAGTTGGCGAGAATCGCAGAGGATAACGGAATTCATGAGGACTACATAATTCCCAATATGGATGAGTGGGAAGTTTTTCCGAGAGAAGCCGTCGCTGTTGGGTCGAAGGGAATCGAGCAGGGAGTTGCGCGTATCCAAACCACTCCAGAAGAGAGGCTCCAACAAGCGGAAAGGATCATCAAGAAAGCTCGTGATGAGGTCCAGTCCATGATGGAACAGAACTTCATCATTGACCCGGATGCGTAAAATATGGACTTCTTTGAAATATTGATCGCAGATAATTATTAAAAACCGCAATTCTTTAGCCCAAAAAACTTTGAGACAAGTTTTTTGTTCTGTTAAAGTCTGTACAGAGCTTACTACAGCTTCATTGGCCACTTCATAACAACCAAGGCAACCTCGAATCTTGAATAATCGAGGATAACTCTGTTGAATTATAAATATATAATAATAAATATATAAAATATACTTGACAATAATATACTCAAGTTTTATACTAAATAAGCAAAATACTTATTTCATATTTTAATTTGGAGGAAATAATGTCAAAAACAATAGGTATTGACCTAGGGACAACGAATTCTGTTGTCGCTGTTACAGAAGGAGGCAAACCCAAAATCATCCAAAATGAAGAGGGTGGACGCACGACTCCTTCTGTAGTCGCATTCAACGAGAAAGGCGAACGATTGGTCGGTCAAATCGCAAAGAGACAGAGAGTAACGAATCCGGAGAATACAGTCTATTCCATCAAAAGGTTTATGGGACGGCGCTTTAAAGAAGTCCCTGATGAGATCAAGCAGGTCCCATTCAAAGTGACTGAAGCTGCAAACGGAGATGTCAGGATCGAAGCTCTTGGAAAAATGTACCCCCCGCCTGAGATTGCAGCTATGATTTTGCAGAAGCTTAAAAAGGCTGCAGAAGATTATCTTGGAGAAAAGGTTGAGAAAGCGGTCATTACTGTCCCGGCCTATTTCAATGATAGCCAAAGGAAAGCAACCAAAGATGCTGGTAAGATCGCCGGTCTGCAGGTGGAGCGGATCGTGAATGAGCCCACAGCTGCAGCTCTTGCCTATGGCATGGATAAAAAGAAGGATCAGACAATTGCCGTGTATGATTTTGGAGGCGGGACCTTCGATATCTCCATTCTTGAAGTGAGTGAAGGCCTTGTCGAAGTCAAATCAACCAACGGGGACACACATCTCGGTGGAGATGACATCGACCAAAAAGTCCAGAACTGGTTAGTCTCCGAATTCAAAAAAGAAGCGGGGATCGACCTCTCTAAGGACAAGATGGCACTCCAGCGTTTGAAAGAATCTGCGGAAAAGGCAAAGATCGAACTCTCCACAACCATGGAGACTGAGATCAATCTGCCCTTTATCACTGCGGATGCATCTGGTCCAAAACATCTTTTGATCAAACTCTCGCGGTCCAAGCTAGAACAGCTCATGGATGATATCATTCAGCGAACACATGAACCTTGCAAACAAGCCATGAAAGATGCAGGGCTCAAGGCGGGAGATATTGATGAGGTGATTTTAGTTGGAGGATCGACTCGGATTCCAAAGGTTCAAGAATTGGTCAAAGAGGTTTTCGGTAAAGAGCCTCACAAGGGTGTCAATCCTGACGAGGTTGTTGCAGCTGGTGCTGCAATCCAGGGCGCCGTATTATCGGGTGATGTGAAAGATGTCCTCCTGTTGGATGTTACCCCCCTGACCCTAGGAATTGAAACCTTGGGTGGTGTTTTCACCAAAATGATCGTAAGAAACACCACGATCCCGACAAATAAACAGGAGATATTCTCAACTGCATCCGACAATCAACCCAGTGTTGAAATCCACGTCCTTCAGGGCGAAAGAGAGATGGCCAGCGCGAACAGATCCCTCGGCCGTTTTCATCTGGATGGGATTCCACCGTCACATCGGGGAATCCCCAAAATAGAAGTGACTTTTGATATCGATGTGAATGGAATTCTTCATGTTTCTGCCAAAGATATGGGTACTGGAAAACAACAGGAGATCACGATCACGGGTCATAGCGGACTCGATGATCAGGAGATCGACCGTATGGTGAAGGATGCGGACGCTCATTCAGATGAGGATAAAAAGAGGAGAGAAATCATCGACGCCAAAAACCAAGCCGATCAGTTAGTCTACAGTTTAGAAAAGTTACTGCGGGAAAATAAAGACAAAATTTCTGATGAAGATGCCAAGAACATCCAAGCGGAGATCGATAGCACTAAAAAGGCGATTGAGAGCGAAGATATAGACCAGATCAAGCAAGCGATGGAGGCTCTTTCGCAAGCATCCCACAAAATCTCGGAGACGATGTATCAACAAGCTACCCAGCAACAGGCTCAGCAAGCACCGGGGGCACAAGAAGCTCCCCAAGATGCATCTGGAGCTGGAACTGGCGGACAGCAGGCAGATGCTGAGGACGAAGCAGAGATCATTGACGCAGAAGTCGTAGATGAGGACAAAGAGAAAAAGTAAATAATCGATACGTGCTCATCCGTAGCTCCGCTTCGATCGCACATGTTGTGCTAGCGGAGTCTCTGGGTTACGGAGAGAGTATTGTAGTTCGTTGAAGCGACAGTAAAAGCGTGTTGTTTTTTTTAAACGCGTTTAACAGGAGTTGAGTCTATAGACATAGGGAAGGCTTCCAATGGCAGACGATTATTACAAGGTCTTAGGAGTCAATAAAAAAGCTACGACTTCTGAGATAAAAAAAGCTTACCGAAAACTCGCTCGTAAATATCACCCCGACCTGAATCCCGGCGACAAGACCGCAGAAAAGAAGTTCAAAGAGATTCAAGGGGCGTACTCTGTTCTCTCCGACTCTAAAAAAAGAAGCCAGTATGACCAATTTGGCTTCGTCGGCGACATCCCCCCAGGAGGGGCTCAACAGCAGGCCTATTCAAGCTCTTTTCAGGGGTTCGATTTTTCTAATTATGGATCATCCTCATTCCGAGATTTTTTCGATATGTTCTCGGGAGCAACACGACAAGCACAACCTCAAGTTGCCAGGGGTGATGATCTCCACTACAGGATGAAGATCAACTTTAATGATGCCATACAAGGGTTACAAACGCGTATTCAACTCACACGTATGGTTGCCTGTGCGGGTTGTGGAGGGAAGGGATACACGCAGCTCAGTGGACAAAACATGTGTTCCGTCTGTAAAGGATCAGGCCAAGCGCAGATGCAACGGGGAGCTATGAGGTTTGCGACAGTCTGTCAGGATTGCGGCGGGAGCGGCGTTGCTCCAGGTGAGGAATGTTCATCCTGCCATGGAAGAGGCGCTACGCAAAAAACCGAGCTGATCAACGTAAGGATCCCCGCCGGTGTGGATACGACCTCAAAAGTCCGAATCCAGGGTAAAGGAAATGCCGGGATAGGTGGAGGGACGAATGGAGATCTGTTCATCACCATAGAAGTTGATCCTCATTCATTCTTTAAACGCAAAGGGTATAACATATATGTCAAGGTTCCGATCACAATTTCTGAGGCAACGTTAGGTGCCAAGATCGAGGTTCCTACTCTTCAAGGCAAAACAACGATACGCGTTCCTCCTGGAACAAAATCCGGGCAGAAATTCAGACTGAGGTCTAAAGGAGCTCCCAAGGTAGGTAAAAAAGTGCGAGGTGACCAGTTTGTCGAGGTTTCTATTGTTCCTCCTCCCTTCGACAATGAAAAGATCAGAGAACTCATGAGAGAACTCGATGAAATTTCTCGTCAAAATCCTAGAGAGAAATTGGGAGTGAGTTGACATGAATAAACGAAAAAAAACTACTGAAAAAGAGTCTAAAAAATATTATCATATCAGTAACGTTGCGAGGATGTTCGATATCCATCCTCAGACATTGCGGCTTTACGAACGTGAGGGATTGCTTAAGCCATCCCGGAGCGAAGGGAACACACGGTTGTATTCAGATGATGATCTGAAGCAACTGGTGATCATTCTCAACCTAACGCGCGATTTGGGCGTTAATCTTGCGGGTGTTGATGTCGTGTTGAACATGCGACAAAGGATAGAACGGATCGAGGCGGAAGTGAACGAGTTTTTGGGGTATATCCGTAAAGAATATTTTGAAGGAAGAGAAGACGAATTCGAGTATCGAAAGCAAGCCATTATTCAGATGAGACCAGCGAAGATCGTAAGGATCGTGAGAGAAGACGAGGGAAAGGAATGACCCAGGGTTATCAAGACTCCCTCGAGTCTAAAAACTTGAAACGCTATCTCCAAAGAATTGCCAAGTTTCCGCTTCTCACGCCGAAAGAAGAAAAAGAATTGGGAAAAAGGACCCAAGAGGGTGATAAAGAGGCGCTGAAAAAGTTGACCGAATCGAATCTACGCTTTGTTGTTTCCTACGTGAAGAAATACAGAGGAATGGGATTGAGTCTTCTCGACCTGATCAATGAGGGGAATCTCGGCCTCATAGAGGCGGCCAAGAGGTTTGACCCAAAAAAAAATGTAAAGTTTATTTCATATGCTGTTTGGTGGATCAGACAGGCTGTGATCCATGCCCTATCCAAGTATTCACGGATCTATCATATTCCACAAAAACTCTCCGATCAAATTTCCGAGATGAAGAAAACGCGAGCACAAATAAAAAAGGATCTCAAACGAGACCCCACAAGAGAAGAGCTGGCGGCAAGGTTGAAGACAACTGTAGAAAACGTTGAAGATATGGAGATTTTAAGTGGGCGCAATATCTCATTGAGCGATAAATATTACGATGAAGATATGGAAGTCGGTGACCGGATAAAGGACAGCTTGACTCCTTCCGTCGAGTACCAGATCGTAAAAAACTCCATCGAGAAACAGATCAGGAGTATTCTTAAAGAATTGGATGATAAAGAGGCTCTTGTGCTAAAATTAAGATTCGGGTTCGAAGATGACAGAGTCCATACTCTTCAAGAGATTGGGAATAGACTCAATCTGACAAGAGAAAGGATTAGACAGATCGAGAAAAAGGCGATGAGAAAACTATCTCATTCGCACAAGTTGCAACAACTCAGGGGTTACTTGAACTGATGGATCATTTATCTTGTGAAAATTGTCAGGGAACGGGATGGATTATAGAAAACATTAAGGGTCGAAATGTGGCCAAACGATGCAAATGTTTTTTAGACCGGCAGGCAGATATACTCTTTGAGCTAGCAAACATCCCTCGAAGATACACCAGTTGCACATTTGACAATTTTGAGATCCATAACGACTCGCACCGGCATGCCCTGAAAATATCGAAACAATTTGTGAAAAACTATCCTGTTCAGGATGTTGGGCTTCTCTATATAGGGCCCTGCGGTGTAGGAAAAACACACTTGGCCATAGCCACAGTTCAAGAATTGATCAAAGAGAAAAAAGCACGATGCTATTTCATAGACTTTCGAGACCTGATCCGAAAGATACAGAGTACCTACTCCCCGGATTCCCCTTTGACAGATTCGGATATATTTTCTCAAATCTTCCAGCAGGAAGTTCTGGTTCTAGATGAACTGGGAGCCAAGAGGACGACAGCTTGGGTTGAAGAGACGATTTTTTATATCATCAACAACCGTTACAACAATCAAAAGCTGACCATCTTCACTTCCAATTACCTCGATCAAGAGGAAGAAGAGGAAGACAACAGGGAATCATTTTTTAAGAGGAGAGGGGACTCGCTGGTGGACAGGATAGGCGTGCGGCTCCGGTCTAGAATCTACGAGATGTGCAAAATCGTGGAGATGGAGGGTGATGACTACCGGAAAAAGATCAAACAAGCCAGCTATCGTTTTTGATTGATATTCTTGCCAATTTTTGCTAAATTAATGGACCTGCTCCTCGGTAGCTCAATCGGCAGAGCGGGTGGCTGTAACAAATTGCAGCTTCCACGAGAAATCGTGGTTGAAAAATCGGGTGAACTCAGGGAAGCCTTCCTTCCGTATTTCACGGAAAATGGTAATCCTGAGCCAAGCCCTGGCGGTGTTAGAAAAGTCAGGGAAGGTGCAGAGACTAGAG
>WTAW01000255.1 GCA_013139435.1 Candidatus Aminicenantota bacterium
CATGAGTATCCTCAGCGATCTTTTCTTGAGTTTTGATAAGTTTGCCATGGGAAATGCGGATAGCGATTATTGCTGTCATGTCATACCCAAAGTATTTTGGATCAAGGATCGGAATGTATCCCTTAATTGCACCCGCTTTTTCGAGCTTTCTAACTTTATCTATAACCGCTGGGGCAGAGATCCCAATATTCTTGGCAATTTCACGAAAGCTTTTTCTTGAATTCTGATTGAGGGCTCTTACGATCTTTTTTTCCGTATCATCAGCCATATTACCTCCTTTCAATTGTAAGATATTATATGTTTATACCATACATTTGTCAAGCTTTCACGAATTATTTCTTGACATTTATAAGATTTTATAATATAGTTCATAACTATTTGCGCTAAGCAAAATAAATAGAAGGAGAAAAACAGAAACCCTAAGGCTTGTAAAAACAAAACAATCAAAAAGCTGAGGTTTTGACTTGGAGTAATGGCGAGATGAGCTGGAAAGAATATCTAATGGAACGCGCTCGTAAAACAGCGAGCCGGAGAAAGCGGATATACGGCATTGATCCCGCACATCGTTTGGGGGATCTGCTCTTGCAGGAATCCCCTTCCTTAAGTTTCCATGAAATATACCGGCTACTCTCTTATATTCTTTTCAAATCTCCACAGCGCCGGCTGGAGCTGCTGTGGAAGTACATCACTGACAAGGACACTCCGGTCCGGAGGCAGCAGATCGATTCTCTGGCGCAAGATCTTCGCCCGCATCTCAGCGAAAATTGCCGTGTGGCCATAAACTACTTTGAGCGGAGGAATTACAGCAGGGACCTGGCTCGTGTCCCCGCATTGATGGAAAAAATTCTGCACCGTACAACTCCGTCTCTCGTGGTCCAGCCAAAAACTGAGGAGGACATCTCTTCTACCCTCGCATACTGCAACTCTAAAGGATTGGCCGTTTTTCCGAGAGGATCAGGCTCGTTCGCTTTTGGTGGGGCCGTCCCTACACGGAACGGGATCGTTCTGGATCTTTCCCCGATGATGGCCGTTCTTGAAGTCGACCCAAAAACCCAAACTGTTCGTGTGCAGCCAGGAGCTCGTTGGGCAGATGTCGCAACAAAACTTGAACCCTATGGCTTAGTTCCAAAAACATCTCCCACCAGCCGATTTTCCACTGTGGCCGGATGGATCTCCACAGGTGGGATGGGATTGGATAGTTATGCATATGGGAGCGTCCACGAATCTGTTATTGCTGTCCGTATCGCCAGACCAGACGGCTTTATAGAGGAGCTGAACTCAAAAGACGAATCCATCAAAGATCTGTTTGGCACAGAGGGACAGTTCGGTATCCTCACAGAGATCACTCTGCGTGTCCGGCCCAAACCCGGACACAACGGAGCTCTTTTGCTCACATTTAACGATCCAGGTCAAGCATTCGAATTTATCGAAAAGCTCACCAACGGGGATTTTCAGCCATCACACGTTGCCTTTTTTGACCGTGAATACTTAAAAAGGGAAAACATTCTTTTTGCAGAGCAAACCCAGTTAGAAGACCCCATAGTCCCAGAAAACGATACGGTTCTTCTTCATTTCGAGACAGCGGAAAACGAGCAAAAATTTATATCCTTTTTAAACGGGAACTCAAATACTATTTCTGAAAATGGAGTGGCTGCCCGTTATCTATGGGCTGACCGGTATTTCCCTCTCAAAGCCCAGCGCATCGGTCCCGGTCTCCTAGGGTCAGAGGTTGTTATTCCCCGGGAAAAGTTATCGAAATATGTCACCAAGGTCGAGAAACTTGCACGGCATTTCAAAATCAAACCCACCGTGGAAGTGATCGTCTGCGGCAAAAGTCAGTCTTTTATTGATGATGAGGAATCAACTTCAAAGAACAGGGGATTTTACTCCTATCTGCTCATCGTCTCTTTCAGCTGTGATTATTCCAGGACTGTCCATTATGTTTTCAGCCTTCTGTTCATCCAGCTACTGGTCAGGATGGCGGTGCGCCATGGAGGGGCCCCTTATGGAGTTGGTATTTGGAACACTCCCTTTATCAAAAGCAAATATAGCCGGAGTCAACTGAACAGACTTAGACAAAAAAAACACGAGATCGATCCTAAAGACATCTTGAATCCCAATAAATTTTTTAAGATCAAAGGACGATTTTTCAATATCCCATCGCTTTTCCTTCGCCCAATAATTTTCAGTCCGGTATTGGCCTTATCACACTTTTTCGCACCTATTCTGGGGCTGATCGCCAGGCTCGCCGGGCCAGAGCCACAAAGCCGATGGGACATCCCAACGAAAGAAGGCAACCACGGTGAAGACCTGCTACATCAGAGTGCTCAACGGTGCACGTCATGCGGCGCGTGTATTTCAGTCTGCCCGGCCTACCATATCACCGAAAACGAGCTTGTTACTGGCAGGACAAAACTGAGGATGGCAGAGGCTATAAAAAACGGTGTTAGACTGGAAAAAACAGAGGCACATGCACCCTTTCAGTGCCTTCACTGCGGTTTGTGCGAGGAGGTCTGCCAGACCCATTTGCCGCTCCGCGATTGTTATCTCGTGCTTGAGGACCGGCTGGAGGAGCGGTTCGGATCTCCCGCTGAAACCGTGCAGAACTTTGTCGAAAAACTGGACAGTCGCCGAGAGTTCATAAAGGACATTTTTGGCCTGGATCTGCCGGACTGGTTGCCGGAGAAAAACCTGTCCAGAGTTCCGGTTATCGATAGACCAGCAGATGGAGGAAAGGCATGACCCGCCCTAAACGCCTTTCACCGATTCCGACTCCCTCACGCTACTCCATCGTGACTCCCTATCGTATCCTCCGCAGCGACCGTTGTATTAACTGCGGCACCTGTATCGAAGCATGTATTTACGACTGTCATTACCGATCAGAGGATGATCCACGAAAAATGGCCGACCCGAAAGAGAACTGCTGCCGCAATTGTTTTGCCTGCATCACCCGCTGTACGCGGGAAGCATTGAGCATGCATAAAAGCGAGGAATTTCTGACTTTGGGAGATCACACATACACTCCAGATAAAATCCGTTCGATCTTAGAGCAAGCAGAACAAGGAAAGATCCCGGTCAGCGGTGCCGGTTACCGGGGATATTTTGACGGGGATTATTACGATAATATCTGGACTGATATGTCCGAGATCGTGCGTCCCACACGTGATGGGATCCACGGCAGAGAACACATTTCAACAACCGTAACTCTTGGACAGAAGGCAAGGGACCTGTGTGGAATGGTGTTCGATGAAGAGGGCAACCTCAAGTCCCAAATCCCCCTCAACCGGGAGATCCCTATTCCCATAATTTTTGGACTCATGCCCTTTTTTCCAGGGCATACGGCAGTCTCAGCTCTAGCATTGGCCGCGAGTAAACTGACAACCTATCTTACAGTCCCGGCAAAAAACGCGACCGAAGAGTTGAAGGATTATTACAGTCATCTTCTCATCCGATTAGGACCCAATGAGATTGAACAGTACAGGGACATTATCGAGTGGGCGACTATCGTCGAGTTCGACCCTGACATGGACCCGATCTCTGGAATCGCCCGGGCAAGAGAGATCAACTCTAATGTGCTCACAGTTATTCACGTTCCAGTGTCCACTGCAGTGGACACAAAGATTCTGGAGCTCGTACGAAAGGGAGCGGAGACCATACACTTAAGTGCAGATATTCACGGAAAGGGTGTAGACGGTATCACACTGTTGGAATCCCTCCACAAAACCCACAGGTTATTGGTTGAGGAAGGATTACGAGACAGGATCACGCTGGTGGCTTCGGGTGGTCTTGCTGCGGCTGAACATATCCCTAAAACCATTGTTTTGGGTGCAGATGCCGTCGTGGTGGACATCCCGTTGCTGATCGCCATGGATGTCTTGAAATGGGCCACAGGAGAAAACGGGAATAAACATCCGATCCCAAAGGGGATCGAAGAGCTCGATCCCCGATGGGGAGCCTCTCGTGTCATCAATCTTTTGCTCTCCTGGAAGGACCAATTGCTAGAAGTGTTGGGCGCTATGGGACTTCGCGATGTTCGGCGGTTGCGAGGCGAGACCGGCCGTGCCATTTTTGCTGATGAGGAGCGTAAAAACTTCGCCGAACGGCTAAAGAATATGCCCGAAAGTGCGACTAAGGCCAGCTCGACAAATCCAATTCATAACGATTTCAATAAGAAGAATGCTGACGGGATAAATGCGGACGAACCGCTGCTTCAAATCAAAGCCAAACCGGTTCCGGACCGGTTCAGCATCAAACAAGGAGAATGGCGTGTCGTTGTGGATCGCGCTCGGTGCACAAACTGCACTCTCTGTGTAGTGAGCTGCAAATATGATGCCCATCGGCGGATCGATGGCAAACTTAGCCTTGATGAACCGATCCACAGCCGATGTATCGGCATCTCGTGCAAAGACAATGACTGGTGCTGTGTCAATGTCTGTCCCTGGGATGCCCTTGAGATCATCAAAGACCCGGCGGATACGGTCCTTGGTGATCCGCGCTGGACACCTCCTCTGCTACGTGAGACATATCGAATCGCGAAGAGTGGTTCGCCAACACGGCTAACGCCAGAGGAGCAGACCGGTGAATCTGGAGGAGGGTTTGACAAAATGCTATTGGCTGCTTCTTTACCCCGAGTAAAACCAACAGATGGACCTATTGACTTATCTATCCCGCTCAACAGAAGGGAAACCGGTCCAAAGGTGAGCATCTCTCTTCCGATCTACGGAGGCGGAATGTCCTACGGATCGATTTCCCTCAATGTCATGCTGGGCCGTGCTAAAGCAGCCAAAGAGATCGGATCTTTCACCTGCACGGGTGAAGGCGGTTATCCGGACGAGCTGATCCCCTATTCGGATTTTATTATCACGCAGGTCGCCACAGGGCTTTTTGGGGTCCGCGAGGAGACCATCCGCCGGACCCATATGGTCGAATTCAAGTATGCCCAGGGAGCAAAGCCGGGTTTGGGAGGTCACCTGCTAGGGGAAAAGAATACACCGGAGGTGGCAGCGATGCGCGAAGCGGTTCCCGGTACGAACCTGTTTTCGCCCTTTCCGTTTCACAGTGTTTATTCGGTAGAAGATCACAAAAAACATGTGGATTGGATCCGTTCGATACACCCTGACGTGCTCGTCTCAGTCAAAGTCTCAACGCCATCGGATGTGGATATGGTCGCTGTGGGAAGCTACTATGCCGGAGCGAATGTCATCCACTTGGACGGAGCATATGGAGGCACGGGAGCCGCACCGGACATCGCCAAGAAAAACATCGCCATGCCGATCGAATATGCAACGGCACAGACTCATGAGTTTTTGGTCAAAGAAGGTATCCGGGACGAGGTTGTGCTGATCGCAAGCGGTGGCATCCGCACCGCAGAAGATGTGCTCAAGGCTATCACACTGGGTGCGGACGGGGTTGTCATCGGCACGGCGGAATTGGTGGCGATAGACTGCGTGCGGTGCGGGAACTGTGAGCGGGACAGGGGCTGCCCTATCGGCATCGCCACCACAGATCCATATTTGGCGCCGCAAATGACCGCTGATTGGGTCTGTGGCCGGATCTGCAACCTGTATAAGAGCTGGGCTATTTATCTGGAAGAGCGCCTACGTAATCTGGGGATGAAAAACATCCGTCAGCTTCGGGGACGCTGGGATCTCCTGAGCTTTCTACCGGATCCCGGGACATATGAACAAAAACCACAGAAAATATGAATAAGACGTGGCAGAAAAGTGGATAAGAACACGGCAGGAAAAGTGAGATAGATATGGCCATTAAAGACAACGCCGAAAAGATCGCAGAGGCGATCGTCCGCTCCCGCCTGGATATGGTCAGGGGAAGAACCGTTGAGAAAAAGCGTTCTCTGGAGGGAGGATGCGGTGTCATCGGCATAATAGGCAGTGAAAAGTTGAAAGGCAATTGCATCATCCGCCCCTGTGAACAGATGCGAAATCGGGGAAACGGCAAGGGCGGTGGTGTGGCGGCCGTCGGATTATTTGATGATTATAAAGAGTTTTATGCTTTGCATATTTCATACCTTGATGAAGATGTGAGGGGTCCGGTCGAAAAAGAATTCGTGGAATCGGTCTTTGATGTCTCCCATGCCGAGAGACAGGCGAGTTTGGATGACTATCGCGAAACCGGACTGGAGGTCAAGCCGCCTCTTGTTTGGCGCTATTTTGTGCGCGCCAAGCCTGAGAGGCTGGAATCTTTTGCCGAAGAAAACAAGATCGGAGAGGGACAAGATGCGGAGAGCACAGCCGTCGAGGACGAGTTTGTTTTTCAGAACAGTTTTCATCTGAATGCCAAATATTATGAAAACCGCAAAGATCCCCGGGCCTTTGTTCTGTCCCATGGCCGGGATCTTTTGATCTTGAAAGGTGTCGGTTATGCAGAGGAGATCGCCCGATATTATC
>WTAW01000425.1 GCA_013139435.1 Candidatus Aminicenantota bacterium
AAACACATCGGATTTGTGTATCTGACGGTGAGTGTAGAAGGCGAGCACCACCATAGCGAATACATTCAAGACAAAGGCCGTTATAGCCGGCGCAAGCACTCCTAAATGCGGAATGAGGAAATAACACCCCATAATCATCACAACGACGCTCACCAAATCGATGTAGGCCACAATGTGGGGCTTATCCAGGGCAATAAGGATGGGCCTGAGGATTTGGAATAGGGCAAAAAACAAAAACCCCAAAGCCAACCAGATAAAAACAGGGATGGATCCGAGATAACGTTCCCCGAAAAAGAAGAGGATGATATCTTTGGCTAAGAACAGAAAGGGAACCAAAAGAATCCCGATGCCTGCAGAAATCTTCAAGGACTGCCTGAAATAGACGATGAACTGCTCTTTGTCTCTAAAACGGCTCACTTCTGGCAGAAGGACAGCTGTCAAGGTTGAAACAATGATGAGGAAGATATAGGTGAGGTTGAGAGCCAGGCCATATATTCCTGCAGCCTCGCTGTCTAGCATTCGAGCGAGCATAACCACACCAATGTATAAGAATACTCGGCGACCCAAGTTACTCAAAAACAACCATTTGCCGAACGAGATGAGCTGAAAGTACAGTTTGTTCGTATGATTGCCTTTAGAGAAAAATACAGAACGAAAGTACAAAAAACCGAGCACAATCCCCAATATGGAAAGAAGAGAAAACACAGAGACCGCAGAAAATGCAGTAAGGGCCGAAATCAAGAACAATATACTTATGGTTAGAACCTTAGCCATCTCTGTGAGGAACTGTATGACCACATAGGCGGGGAACTTTTTATATGCCCAGAGCGTAACCTTCACATAATTAAATATCGATAAAAAAAAGATTCCGAATGCAGCCATCCGGAGGAGCGGGAAAAGCGAAGGCAGGCGAAAAATATGTTGAGCTAAAGGGCCAGCTGTGAAGAAAACAAACGCCGCCAAGATCAGACTGAGTGTGGCTTTTATGAAAAACACAGCTTTAACCACATGAACGGCTTCATCTTCCTGACCTCTCGCTAGATGAGATGAAACAAACTTGATCATCGTGCCCAGCATGCCGAAACTGGCAAGAGGCTGAGCCATGAGGATCACAGAGGTAGAGATGTTGAACAAGCCAAAGTCGCTGACAGAGAGGGCTTTCGATATGATCAGAATTGCCAGAAAGGCCAACCCCGCACACAGAATATTGCCCGAGGTCATCAAAATGAGATGTCCCGCCAATCTGGACTTGAAGAATTCAACGAATGGATGTGTTTTCATTGGTAGGAATAAGCATCGATTCTATTGCGACAGTTGGATGTTGTCAAGGAGGGGAGCAGTTCCATTTCCTGAAAAGATGCTTAAAGTGAGTTAGTGGAGAGAGTTTAACAGCTCTTCGAGCTCCAGTTTATCCTTTTCCCATCTGTCATAACTCTCTTCGAGGTTCTTTTTCAGACGTTTGTATTCCCGCTGGTACTCAGAGACTTGCTTGCCGTCCTGATAAGTTGCCGGTTGTGCGAGTTCCTTTTCGATCTCTTTCATGCGTGTTTCCATACCATCGATTTCTTCCTCGATCCGAGCGATCTCCTGCTTCAGCCGATTTCTATCCCTGCTGATCGCTTGTCTGACTTCGGCTTCTAAGCGTTTCTGGTCTTTGGTTTTTCGTCCCTTGGGGTGTGACCATTTTTTCGTTTCAGATCTTGCGACATCTGCGGGCTCCAACATTCTTTTCGCCAAATAATCCGAATAATTCCCCAGGTATTCGGTAAGGAGTCCGTCCTTCAGCTCGATGATCCGGGCTACGATTTTATCCAGAAAATAGCGATCATGAGAGATCAATAAAAGAGTTCCCTCATAGTGTATCAACGCCTGTTCCAGAGCTTCAACTGAAACCAGGTCGAGATGATTGGTCGGCTCATCCATGATAAGGAAATTAACGGGTGAAAGAAGGATTTTAGCCAGCGACACCCTGGCTTTCTCTCCTCCGGAAAGGACCTTGATCCTCTTAAAAACATCATCGCCGCTGAACTGGAAGGCTCCGAGGACGTCCCTGATCCGCGGGATGTGAGCCTCTGCCGCGCTCGAAAAGACCTCATCGTACACATTCGCTTCTGGGTCCAGCATATCCAACTGATGCTGTGCATAATACCCCATTGAAGTTCTCTTGCCGAGTGTGATGCTTCCTCTCTGGGAAGAAAGCTGGTTCATGATAAGACGTGTGAGAGTTGTCTTACCGGCACCGTTGGCGCCGACAAGCGCCACTCTTTCCTTTCTGGAGATGATCAGCTGGACATCCTCCAGCACCCACGGCTTTTCATAACGAAAGAACATATCTTCAATGTGCAAGACATCTTTGTAGCTTTTAACCTCCACACTCAGTTGGAAATTTATCCGGCGAGGCGGAGGCGGGAGTTCGACTTTCTCCAGCTTTTCCAGCTGTTTGATCCGGCTCTGTACTTGGCTGGCTTTTGTGTTTTTAGCGCGAAACCGTTCGATAAACCGTTCCTGGCGTTTTCTTTCTGCTTTCAGGGTCTCTATTTTTTTGCGCTGAAGCTGGATTCTTTTTTCCTTCTCGCGCTCGAAAAAATGGTAGTTGCCTGCGTATCGTTCAAGCCTCCCCTGATCCAGCTCATACACATCGTGGGCCAGACGATCAATAAAATATCGGTCATGGGACACCAGAATTACGCTTCCGGGGAACTGGAGGAGATATTGTTCTAGCCATTCAAGGGAAGGCAGGTCCAGGTGATTGGTCGGTTCATCCAGAAGAAGCAAGCCCGGCCTCTGAAGGAGCAGACGAGCCAGATAGACCCGCATCCTCCATCCACCGCTCATCTCCGATTGAGGGCGCAAAAAATCTGCCTCTCTAAATCCAAGGCCGGACAGGATAGTTTTAGCAGTGGCTTCCAAACGGTATCCGCCCAGGGCTTCATACTGGTGTTCCAAATCCCCGAGCTTTTTCAGGAGCTTGTCTTCATTATCCAGAGATTCATCAAAAGTATGATATGTCTCTTCAATTTTTCTTTCTAACTCGGATATCCTTTCGTGACCGGCCAGCGCTGTTTCCAATACGGATCCCCCACACACATCTATCTCTTCCTGGGGGAGATGCCCGATGTGATATTCCCTGGGTTTGTTGATCGTTCCTTTATCAGGCTGAAGATCGCCGATGATCAGTCGGAGGAGTGTTGTCTTACCCGCACCGTTCGGTCCGATAAGCGCAGAGCGTTTTCCCGGCTGGATGCTCCAGTTGATCTCCGTCATCAACGTCCGACCGCCGATGCTGTAACTCAAATCCTGGATCTGTATCATTGGGTGCCCGATCTATCTCTCATTCCTTATAATCTAACAAATCACATTCCCTCTCGGCAACAGATTTAAAATGCGGTGTTCTCTTTGTTTTAATGTAGGGACCGTTTCCCAAACGGTCCGTTCGGGGAACGGACCCTACAGCTCAAACTTAGGATGTCTCAGGACAAGGCATAAAATGGTTGATTGTTGAATCTCGAAAGTATAAAGTAAAAAGCTGCAGTTCAGATCTCAAGATTGAAAGGAAAGGATTAAATGAAAAGGATAAGAATCCCTATTCTGTATCTTTTAAGCCTATTCTTATTTGTCCTGCCAGTTCTCGGCCAGGATAAGATAACAACCCCGAAGGAACAGTTCGGGCATGACATCGGAGACGATTATTGGCTGGCGACATACACTCAGCTCGTCAATTACTGGAAGACATTGGAACAAGAGTCTCCACGGATTATACTGGAGCAGATCGGGACGACTTCGGAAGGCCGTACCGTGATTTTGGCCATTATCACTTCGCCCGAGAACCATAAAAATCTCGCTCGCTATAAAGAGATCGCAAGACGTTTGGCATTAGCTGATGGGCTTGATGACAATGAGGCTCGCGCGCTAGCCAAAGAGGGAAAAGCCGTTGTCTGGATCGATGGAGGACTGCATGCCACCGAGGTCGCCGGCGCACAACAAGAGCTGGAGCTCGTTTACCAGATGGTGAGCGGCAGTGATACCGAAACTCTTCGGATCCTGGACAATGTGATCCTCCTCGCTCTCATCACAAACCCTGACGGCATGGAGAATATCGGAAATTGGTACATGCGTGAACCCGATCCGAAAAAAAGGTCGACACGCGGGCTACCTTACCTGTACCAGAAATACGTCGGGCACGACAACAACCGCGATTTCTACATGGTCAACATGAAAGAGACAGAGATCATCAACCGCATTCTCTACCGCGAGTGGTTTCCTCAGATCGTGTACAACCACCACCAGACCGGCCCTTCGGGCGCTGTCCTTTTTGCCCCTCCCTTCCGAGAACCCTATAATTTCAACTACGATCCTCTTCTCGTCCTGGGAATCGATGTGGTGGGTTCAGCCATGCACAGCCGTTTTATGGCTGAGGGCAAACCCGGGTCTACGATGAGGGAGGGGGCCTGGTATCAAACCTGGTGGAACGGCTGTCTCCGTTGCACACCTTACTTCCACAACATGATCGGGATCCTCACGGAGATGATCGGCAATCCTACGCCCGTGACAATCCCATTCATTCCTGAGAAACACCTGGCCAACGGCGACTATCCCTTCCCCATTGCTCCTCAGACGTGGCATTTTCGCAGCACGATCGAATACAGCATCACAGCTGATCGTGCTATCCTCGACACAGCCGCAAAACTCAAAGACAATTTCCTCTTTAACATCTACCGGATGGGAAAAAACTCCATCGAAAAGGGCAGCCGAGATCACTGGACCATAACTCCGCGCAGGATCGAGGCCGTTCAAGCTGCTATTAAAAAAGATGATGCCAAACCCATGGGAACAGGCCGAAGATCACGGGGCTATGATCCGAAATATTTTAAAATCCTGCAGGATCCTGAAGCCAGAGACCCGAGAGGATTTATCATCCCCTCAGACCAACCGGATTTTCTCACCGCAACCAAATTTATCAACACTCTCATAAAAAATGGAATCACCATTCACCGTGCAACGAAGTCTTTTAAGGTCGAAGGAAAGACATATCCGGAAGGGTCCTATGTCGTAAAATCGGCACAGGCCTTTCGTCCGCATGTCATCGACATGTTCGAACCGCAACATTACCCGGACGACATTCCATACCCCGGCGGTCCTCCACGCGCGCCCTATGATAGTGCAGGATATACTCTGGCTTTCCAGATGGGGGTGGAATTCGACCGGATCCTCGAAGGTTTTGATGGCCCCTTCGAAAAATTGGATGGCCTGGCTGAGGCACCAGAAGGCCGAGTAAAAGGGAGCAGTTCTCTGGGGTATATCCTGGACCACAGGGTGAACGAAGCGTTTACCGCCATCAATCGACTCGTAAAGAGCGGAGAGGATGTGTACTGGCTGAAAGACAAAATTCAAATAAACGGAAAAACCCTACCTGAGGGTGCGGTATACATCCCGGCTAAAACATCCACAATCCCCAAACTCCAAGCTTTGGCGCAGGAGAAAGGATTGACCTTCGAAGCTGTCACAGCCAAACCCAAAGGGGAAGCCTATCGGATGAGGGCTCCACGGATCGGACTATGGGATCGATACGGGGGGTCCATGCCTTCGGGATGGGTGAGATGGCTGATGGAACAGTTCGAGTTCGATTTCGAGGTGGTCTATCCCCAAACGCTCGATGCTGGTGATCTTAAGAGCAAATTTGACGTTCTTATTTTTGTGGGGGGAGCGATCCCCGCGATGGTGGAGGATGAATTTTCCCGTTACTTCAGAAGCAAACAACCCGACCCGAAAACCATCCCCGCCGAGTACAGAAACAGATTAGGCAAAGTCACTAAAGAAAAGACGATCCCTCAGCTCAAACGATTCCTCGATGATGGGGGAACGATTCTCACTATTGGAAGCTCAACAAGCCTCGGCTATTATGTAGGCCTCCCGATCAGTGATGCGTTGGTTGAAAAGACAGCTGACGGAAAAGAAAAACCGCTGCCCATGGCAAAGTATTTTGTTCCCGGCTCTATACTCCAGGTCAAGATCGACACATCAAATCCTCTAACCTATGGGCTGCCGGAAAAATTGAATGTGTACTTTAATAGAAGTCCGGTTTTCCATCTTGAACCTGAGTCCGCATTTTTAAAAGTGAAGCCCGTGGCATGGTTTGACACCGACAAACCGCTGCGCAGTGGATGGGCATGGGGTCAGCACTACCTCAAAGGGGGCATCACCGTTGTTGAAGCGGAAGTGGGCAAGGGGAAGCTTTTCCTTTTTGGTCCAGAGATCACTTTCCGAGTCCAACCGCACGGCACGTTTAAATTTCTTTTTAACGCGATTTTTTATGGCACGGCCACATCCACAACGCTCTAATTTCATCGATGGATAAAACGATGTGGATTCTATTCCTGGAGAGATTGAAGCGGAGTGACTAAAACATTTAATTGCGTCAAACAGAGAGGAGTTTCTTCAATGCTAGGATATCCCTCTTAAGACGCTCTTCGCATATTTCAGGCCACTGCTCTCTTTCGATAATGGATAATCCTTTGTGCTCCATTCTGTCTTTTGTGAGATCGGCCAGCCGAAGGAGTTTGATAAACTCATCCCGCGATAGGTCCGGAAATTCTGCAAGAAATTGAGGATTAGACACGGGCAGCACAAAGCTCCCTCCGTGGTCTTCGATCGAAAGGTTCACTTTATGCGGGAGTGTATTCAAAAGGACGATGATCTTTGTGAGGTCGATTACCCCCCTCCCTATTTCTGCAGGAAAGGAGATCAAGTCATCAGATTCCAAAATCACACCGCCATCCTTGATATGTGAGCTGACGATCCAAGGGAGGATCCGCTCGGTGGCTGACACAGGCTCTTCCAACATGGTAAGAAGATTCATGGTGTCGAGGCATATTCCCAGATAATCCCCGGGTTCAGCATCACACCGCTCAAAGAGACGCAACAACTCGAAAGTCGTGAACTCGAAGTGTGTTTCAATCGCAAGGATGACATTGTGATCTTTGAACATTTGCTTCTGTGAGCGGAGAGCGACTGCTGCCTCTTCAAGCAATGTATCGGTTTTTGGATTATCCGGATTCCAGCGCATCAATCCGCCTGAGCAGGAACGGATGATCTGGGTACCCAGGATCTCGGCTTCTCTGGCCGCCTTTCTGTTGACTTCAAAGATGTCCTTCTTTGCCCATGTCTGCACGTCAAAGGGAATGTGCTGGCCACCTCCCCATTCCAGATAGAGGTCGTTGGATGAGGCAAATTGTGAAAGATCTTTCAGTATGGACGGATCGATTTTTTGGCTCTCTTCAGGAGTGAGCCCTGAAAACTGCACGCCCTTAGCACCGTTATCCCTGGCCCACTGAAGGATTTGGAGAGGGATTAATTCCAATGGAAACAATCCGTAATTGTCGATGCCAACCTGTAGATTTCTCATCTTTAATGTCTTTTTACACTCGAAATACGTCATAGACAAGGTTAAATTTCCTTTGTTCACTTGTCAAGTTTTGCTGAATTATTCATAAAATCTGCTGCCACAACTACTCTCTAAACGCACTTAATATCTTATTGGCAGCATCTTTTACCCTGCGGGCGAACCAATCTCACTACAAAGCCTTCGTTGTAGCCCCTTCGAAGTAGTTCACTACATCTTCATGGGCCACTGCCTCACCTTTGCAGCGATATTGGCTCGTGAATAATCCAGGTTAAAAGTTGTGCTATTTCTGTGATAAAATTCTGCAAAGAAAGCTGGGGATCGGGCTTGCGGCTCTATTCCACGGACTTTTTAACTTTTTAACGACCTCGCCAGCCCTCCGTGTCGGCGCATCCATCCTCATTTTGATCATCTGGGTCTGGCAGATCCGTCTCATAGAACGGCTCAGACACAAATCAAAAGAAGCGTGAAGTTCAATCCTTCATGTCCAAAT
>WTAW01000414.1 GCA_013139435.1 Candidatus Aminicenantota bacterium
TGCTTTCAACATGGCGATGCCTCAATTCGGCGGGCTGATAGTGATGGCGAGCTCATTTCTTTTCGGTTATTCCAGCCTCATCGCCGTGACGTATTATGGAGAAATCGCATTCAGTTATCTGTGGGGTATTCGCATAAAAATCCCCTACCGGTGGGTGTTCTGTGGCATCATATTTGTGGGGGCTGCGCTAAAAGTGGAAGTGGCCTGGTCCATCGGAGACTTCTTTAATGGGATGATGACACTTACCAACCTCATAGGTCTTCTGGGGCTGACCGGGATAGCCATCACAGCCATCAAAACCTATCTGAAAGATCTGGACAAACATAGATATAAAACATAGAAAGGGGACAGTCACATTTTTTTATGATAGGGGTAGGAAAGACGCATTGGTTTGCGTCTCCCCTCCCTCCGAACCGTACGTGCGGATCTCCCGCATACGGCTCTCCGGTCAGTAGTTTTACCTTCGAGAGGACTGACGGACATATTGAAGGTTTGTTTTTAAGGAGAACAACCCTCTTTCTGCAAAGAATTTGTTTGGCCATCTGTTGTGGTCTTTTCCTCTGCCACGACCTTTACCATTTCTTCGTTTTCTGAGAATGCTTCTCAGGCGCATTCTAACCCATCCATCCATTGTCTTCATGGTAGATAGAGGACTATGTCTATAGTATTGAAACCAGCCTCTTAGAATTGGGTTAATTATCGCAATTATCTCGTTAAGGCTTCTTCCGTTACAACGTTTAGTAGATTGTCTTATGTTCGCTCTGAATTTCTTTTCACTTTTCTTGCTCGGCCAGTGTTTCAGTATTTTCTTTCCGTTGGTTCTGGTGAATCTGTAGCCCAGAAAGTCAAATCCTTCTCCTGGAACAGCTAGATCAGCTATCTTGGTTTTATCTGCATGTAATTCCAGATCGTGTGCATTTATCCAGTTTGTTGTTTCTTTGAGTGCATTTTCTGCTTCTGTTTTGCTTTTGCATAATATAACGAAGTCATCCGCATATCTGACAAGATTATATCCTTTGTTTACCATTTTGTGGTCAAATTTATTGAGGTATATGTTTGATAGTAGTGGACTGATTACTCCGCCCTGCGGGGTCCCTTTTTCTGGTATCCAGTTTCTCATCTCGGATATGATTTCCTGCTTCAAAAATTTCTCGATGAGTCCTAGTACTCGACTGTCTGATATCTTCTCTTTGATTTCTGTCATCAGGCCTGTTTGATTTATGTTGTCAAAATAACTTTTAATGTCTGCATCTACTACATATTGGAAACCTTCTTTCAAGAGTTTATCTACTTCTCTTAGTGCATCTTTACAGCTAAGTCCGGGACGAAATCCAAAACTGCCTGTGGAGAATATCTGTTCGAAAATAGGTTCAATTACATTTCGCAGGCTGGTTTGTACGACTTTATCCCTTACTGTTGGTAATCCTAATGGCCGTTTCTTCTTTGTTCCTGGTTTGGGTATTTCTATTCTTAGTATCTTTTGTGGTTTGTACGTGTTGTTCTTGATTGCTGCATGTATTTTTGCAATATTATAATCAAGTTGTGTTTCAAATTTCTGTATTGTTATGTGATCTATACCGGATTTCCCTCTACCTTTTTTAACCTTCCTAAATGATGAGTATAAATTACGCTTACTGAAGATTTTGTCAATTAAACTGAACCAAACACCTCCTTTCACTCCTTTTTCCAGAGTCGTCAGCATGCGTTCTGTCCATACACTTGGTTCTGTCCATTCCCATTTCTGGGGGACTTCTCTGGCTTGCTTAGTCTTCTTGACACTCTCGCCAGTTGTTATTCCTTGTGTGTGGTTTCCACGCATCTACCTTCCTGCCTCCCTTTGCTCCGTACCCATTACAGGTACATCTTTGCTATTATGGAGGCTCTGACTCCTGATTAAATCTCCTTGTTTAATCAGGTCTCCCTGATTCATGTCACAACACATTCTCTCCATTCTGTCTTCAACCACCCAATATGCTCATATGATACCTAACTGTTCTTTTACGTTCATACATGCTAAATTCTTTTTTTGTTAGCAGGCTTCACTATTCCCTAGCCAGCTCGCCAGCATATTAGGCCGAATCAAGTTCCTCGCGTACGGACTGGAGATTCGCTCCATGTTGCTTCCCACCCTGCATCGTTGCAGCGCAGTTACATTTCGCTACGATCATGGAACAGCATGATCGGAAGAGACTTTCACTCTTCTTATGTTGTGCACTCTCAGGCGCACTAGGGTCCGTTCCCCGAACGGACCGTTTGGGGAATGGTCACTACCTCTTTCGGGAATGGCCCGTCCCTATAATTTTGTGTTGTCCTCTTAATTTCTTAACTTTTCTACTTTATGAAATAAAACAGCCCCTTGTGTGGTCTAATGGATGATTAAAACGATTTGAGAGAGAAAAAGAGATGTCGTCATGGTGAAGAACATCAAGCTTAACTTCGATCAGACGTTTAGTATCGTGCTCTTTATCGTACTGCTGCTGATACTTATGCTCTGAGCTGGATTTGCGTTATTCTGATCGACCGCTCTCCCCTGTTGAGATGATACCGAAAAAACCATATCGAGGAGGACACAAAAGATAAAATCACCAAAATCGATCATTGCTAAATTGTCTAATGATATCACTGTAGAATTATTCCAGTGAAAATTTGTATGTGTTTGTATCAAGAAATCTAACTTAGCGAAAGGATATAAAAATGGCT
>WTAW01000268.1 GCA_013139435.1 Candidatus Aminicenantota bacterium
ATCTTGGGTTCCCAAGACGTCGTACGATGGATTTTCTGATTGTTTCCCACAAGAAGAGGGATATCCGTTTTCCTCAACTTGTGAGGGTCAATTTGGACATCTATCGCCCTGGAGGTAAAGGACAGAAGCATGTCCAGCACATCCTTGAGAGCGATCGCCCGGCCCGAACAAATATTGTAGATTTCTCCTTTCTGGCCTTTTTCCATAAGAAGATCATATGCCCTCACCACATCTCTCACATCCGAAAAATCTCTCTGGACCTGAGTATTCCCAACCGTCATGACTGGTTTACGGTCTCCCTTCTCGATCTGAGCGATCTGGAGCGCCCAATCTGGACAGACAAAGTCCGCGCTCTGACCTGGACCGGTGTGGGGAAAAGGCCTGGCGAGAACGATATCGAGCCCTTCGATCCGAGAGTAAAACCTGGCGAGCAATTCTCCGGATATCTTTGTGAACGCATACGGGTTAACAGGCTCTATCACATCATCTTCAGAAAGAGCTCTTCTGACAGGAGACAACACTCCGTAAACGTCTGACGAGCTGACGTATAGGACCCTTGCCTGAGGAGAAAACCGTCTAATGGCTTCGAAAAGATTGTATGTTCCGGCGAGGTTTGTCTCGAATGTCTCTTCTCTCTTATCCCAAGATCGTTTAACGCTGGAGACAGCCGCGAGATGGAAAACCCGATCGGGACGGATCTCTTCGATGAGTGCAGCCATTCCCTTGGCATCTCTGATATCTTGATAAAAAATCTTATCTGCGACCGTTCGATCACAGTCCTCGGGCCTTTCAGGATAGCAGGTCCCATAGATGATGTTTGCGGAAGACTTGAGCTCTCGACTGAGATAGGAGCCGACAAAGCCCGTGGCTCCCGTTATGAACACTTTCCGTTTCAAATCGTCTCTCTCCAATAATTCAGGAGGTCCAGAAGGGACTGTTTTAAAGGGATGCGAGGCTCCCACCCTGTCAGAGCACGGAACTTGGAACAGTCTGACTCGAGTATGGGGACATCTGAAGGGCGCAGTCTCTCCGGATCGACCTCGACTTTCACATCGGCATCGCTCATCTCAAGGAGCATGTCCAGGACCTCTCTCATGGAATGGGCTTTGCCCGACCCGATGTTATAGACCTCACCCTCTTCTCCTTTTTCCAGACTCAGCCAGTAGGCACGCACCGTGTCACGAACGTCCGTAAAATCTCTCTTGGCATCCAGATTCCCGACGAAGATCACAGGATCTCTTTTTTGTTTCTCGATCTCTACGATCTGTTTGGCGAAGTTCGAGCAAATAAAGACGTCTCCCCTGCGCGGGCCCGTGTGGTTAAAGCCACGGGTGCGTACTGTCCTCAACCCGTAGCTTTTAAAATACTGGTATGCCAGCAGGTCCTGAGCGACTTTGCTGACGGCATAAGGGCTGAGAGGCCGCAAAGGACTGGTCTCTGTCATGGGGAGTTCGTCCGGTTGGACAAAGCCATATTCTTCACTCGAGCCGGCCACCTGGATCTTCGGAGACAGGCCGAGCAAGAGACACGCTTCAAAAAGATTGATCTGCCCGATCGCATTGATGGCAAATGTCTCAGATGGGCACTTCCAAGACGTCGGAACAAAACTCTGTGCGGCAAGATGGAATATGCGGTCAGGTTTTATCTCTGCAAGGCATTTTTCTAAGGAGACGATGTCCTTGAGGTCACCTTCGCAAAAACTCACCGAATCTTGGATGTGGATCACATTTTCCATCCGGCTTCGCCAACGCACCAATCCGAACAGTTCGACGTCGGGAAAATCAGCCAAGATATAATCAGCGAGATGACTTCCTGCAAACCCTGTAATCCCAGTGATCAGAACTTTCATTGAACCTCCTTATTCTCAGTCATTTATGGTGTTGGATATTATTTTCGCTTCTGGTAGTAAGTCTCGTAAAAGCTTTTGAACTCCTTGCTTTTCTCCTTGATCTTTTTCCACCAGTCAGGATACTCCTCATACCAGCGCACAGTTTCCCCCAACCCGTTTTCGAATCTCTTTGCCGGCTTCCAGCCCAAGTCATGAATTTTGCGACAATCCAGAGCGTAGCGCAGGTCATGTCCCTGACGGTCCGGAACATATTTGATCAGACTTTTTGGTTTCCCCAGGACTTCCAATATCCGCTCAGCCACCACAATATTCGTCACCTCGTCATTCGCACCGATGTTGTAGACGTCCCCAAAATGCCCTCTTCGGATGAGTGTATCGATCGCCCGGCAGTTATCTTCCACAAAGAGCCAGTCTCGGACATTCAACCCTTTTCCGTAGAGGGGAAGAGGCTTATCCTCGAGGGCGTTTGTCGTGAAAAGAGGGATGAATTTTTCGGGGTACTGGTAGGACCCGTAATTGTTGCTCGGCCGGCAAATGATGATCGGTAGACCATATGTCTTTGTGTACGCATAGGCTAAGCGATCCCCGCCAGCCTTGCTCGCCGAATAGGGTGACGTTGGATTGAGAGGATCATCCTCCTGGAAAAACCCTTCCTCCCGACTCCCATACACCTCATCGGTGGAAACATGTATGAAGAACTCAATTTCAGCCTGCCGACAGGCCTCAAAGAGCACAAAGCTACCGAGAACATCTGTCTTGACAAATTCCCCAGCGTCCAAAATGGAACGGTCTACGTGAGTTTCGGCAGCCAGATGGACAACACCATCGATCCTCTGAAAGACCTCATCCACTAGCTCGCGATCACAGATATCCCCCCGGACAAATTCGTACCTGGGGTTATCTTCGACCTCCTTGAGGTTATCCAGGTTCCCTGCATAGGTCAGTTTGTCCAGGTTGACGATCCGGCTATCCGAGTATTTATTGAGCCAGTAATGGATAAAATTGCTGCCTATAAAACCAGCCCCTCCTGTGACAAGCAGGATTTTCCCCGAGATCGTTCGCTCTTCAACCATCCCGCTTTCTCCAGTCGTAGGGGATGTCATTCTGATGGGGGTCCAGACGAAACTCGTCGGGATCCTCACGATCATACACCTCTGTGGGGACGTTCACGACAATGGCTTCCTCCGGGCTCACACACATCCATCCATGGTAGACTCCTGCAGGAACCTGGACAAGGAGCGGGTTGTGCGTGCCCAGATAGAACTCATTGACCTCCTTGTATGTGGGTGAGTCCTCTCTTGGGTCGTACATGGCAAGCTTGATCATTCCCTGCACACAGACGATATTGTCTGTCTGCTTTTTATGCAAGTGCCAAGCTTTGACAACTCCAGGATAGGTCGTCGTCATGTACACCTGTCCGAACTTCACGAAAAGATCGTCATCGGCCCGCAGGATCTCCATGAGCCGGCCTCTTTGGTCTGGAATCACTCTGAGTTGTTTAATCTTGACTCCCTTAATCATCCCTGACTCCCTTAAAATCGTTTTTCTGTATATTCTTCATTTGATCCCGATCTCGCTTTTGTCGCCCACCATGAAGCGATAGACTGAAGGCTTGGGCGGGCACTTGTATATCTTCGTTTCCCGGCCGATCAAGCTTTCGTCGATCCTACTCCCAATGTCGCATATCTCGCTTCCTTGGAGCACGATGCTGTTCTCGATCTCAGTCCGGACGATACGGCACTCTTTCTGGATAGATGTGAACGGACCCACGTAGGCATGAATGATCTCGGTTTTTGCTCCGATTATGGCAGGCCCTCTGATAATGCTGTTCTCGACACGAACATCCTCCTCGATGATGACCTCTCCACTGATCTTGGATTCCTCATCCACCTGACCTTCGACATGTCTTGTTAAGCGTTCAAGGATCAGCCGGTTGGCATCAAGAATGTCTTCGAGTTTACCCGTGTCTTTCCACCAACCCGAGACCATATGGGGATGGACAACATGCCCATGTTCGATCAAGTACTGAATGGCATCTGTGATCTCCAGCTCATTCCTCCAGGATGGTTTTATGGCATTGACAGCCTCGAAGATATGGAAATCGAACATGTAGACCCCAACAAGAGCCAGGTTGCTCGCCGGTTTTTTTGGCTTTTCAACCAGTCTTTTCACCCGTTCTCCATCAAGCTCGGCAACGCCGAACATCTGAGGATTTGGCACCTCCGTGAGAAGGATGAGTGAGCTGGGCTTTTTCTCTTTGAACTCATCAACCAGAGATTTGATGCCGCTTTTGAGGATGTTGTCGCCGAGATACATCACAAAAGGCTCTTTTGCCAAAAATTCCTCAGAAATTTTTACGGCATGGGCCAATCCCAGGGGAGCCTCCTGCTCGATATAGGTGATTTTTATCCCCCATTGCGAACCATCCCCCACAGCTGCTTTGATCTCATCTTTGGTATCTCCGACAACGATGCCGATCTCTTCGATCCCGGCTTCCTGGAGTGCTTCGATCCCGTAAAACAGGACAGGCTTGTTGGCCACAGGGACCAATTGTTTAGCCTGTGTAAAAGTCAGAGGACGAAGTCTGGTTCCCTTCCCTCCGCTCAAAATCAGGCCTTTCATGTTT
>WTAW01000426.1 GCA_013139435.1 Candidatus Aminicenantota bacterium
ATAAGCGGTGAGTGCAAAAGTATTTTTTCAAAGGGTCTGAGAAATCCGATCCGGAGCATCTGATCTCCCCAGATCACGAAGCTTTTTTTCGACTTAAACGCAAAATTCATTGCGGATATGTCTTCCCCTACCACCTCGATCTCCGCCGGATCACCCGTTCCCAGCCCCCTTTCATGGCACATCCGGATGTAGGGGATCGACATGGGATCGAATCCCATGATCTTTGCGGCGATGGCATCGATGGCCACAGAATCCGCACTGGCGAGGATGACATTTTTTGCCTTCGGGACCATGGTCCTGGGCCCGGCCCCATCTCCACACACCGTACCATCCATCACAGAAAAAATTCCTGGATGGAGCTCCTTCTGCATTATAAGCAAGTCCACCAGAACCTCATGGATGTACTTGTGCGCATAATGCCGGACCTCTTTCAGCAATCCCCCGAAGGCATTCTTGATGGCTCCGGTCGTCACGGAATGGCCGTGGGTTTTCACTGTGGGGAGGTGAATGACATTCTTCCCGAAAAACATCTTCGGGATCTCTATCCCTTCCGGAAAAACTTGGTCCAGTTTCAGCAATTTATCCTTGAAGGTGTACTTGACCCATTCGGCTTGGTGGAGAGGGGTAAAATCGATCCCATACTCCTCGAGGATGGGTGTCCACTTGTTGTTTTTTGCCCCCTTCACAGGGTTTGTGACCACAGTTTTGTTCTCCACAGCGATCAGTTTTTCCTTTGTGTATCCGTCCTCGAGAAGAGTTTGAACCAAACCGTCCAGTTGCCAGGGTTGGCTGGAGCAAGAGGGAAAGTACTTGGTCCAGGATAGGTTGAGTTTGATCAACGTGGTGTTATCTTTAGAGATAAACCGCTCATAGTCGGCCAAACGCATGAGCTTTTTGTAATCGTCCAGAATGGACTCTGTCGAAGTCCTTAAAATAACAACCTTAGACCTTTCCATCTCCTACTTCCCGAAATATATGATGAGTGCCGCCGAAATGATCCATAGGAAAATATCAAAAAGGAGAGGACGGTCCTTGAGGATCAATGTCTCTGGGGTTCCTCCCTCAGCTTTTTGATGAATGAGGTAGAGATACCGGAATATTCCGTAAAGGACAAAAGGGATCGTCAGGATCAATTTGTTTGTCCCGAATTTTTCTATGGTCTCTCCAGAAATGGTGTAAAGACAGTAGGCGATAACCGTCGAGGCCGTGGCGACAGAGATCATCTGATCCAGAAGATAGGGCGAATACTCCTTGAGGATGGGCCGGTGGTTCATAGCTTCTTCATCCAGGAGTAAAATCTCATGCCGCCTCTTGCTCAGTGCCAGGAATAGCGCCAGCAGCGTCGTACAGATCAGAAGCCATGGTGAGATTTGAACCTGGATGGCCACGGCACCGGCTATGACGCGGAGAAAAAACCCCGAAGCCACGATAAACACGTCCAGGATGACAACATGCTTTAAGGCGAACGAATAGGCGATCTGGAGGACAAAATAGACCAGGCAAACCCAAAGAAATTCCCTGTTCACCATGGCGGCTAAGAGTAGGCTGACAAAACTCAGGACAACAAAGGCTGTAATGGCCTGACTCTTCTTCAATCTCCCCGCAGCCAACGGCCGCTTCGACTTGATGGGATGAAGCCTGTCCTCCTCGATGTCTTTCAGGTCATTTAAGATATACAGAGCACCGGAAAGCAGACAAAAGACAGCAAAAGCCAGGATCGACTGGAGGAACATCGAGCGGTGGAAGATGTTTTCCGAAAAAATGAGCGGAGCAAAGATGAAGAGGTTTTTCAGCCACTGCTGTGGTCGGATGGATTTGAAGAGCTCAACGAGTATCATTTGTCCTTGATTTTATTTTTTTTTACGCAATGAAGCAAATCCTTCGTGAAGGACGTTAGCATTTTACCGTAAAACATTCAGTTTTCACCGTTTTTTCTTATAAACTTCTTATACCCGATCCGAGCCATATAAACACCGACAAAGATGATGAGCGCACCCACAGCCTGATGGCCAGTGATCCTCTCATCGATGATGAAATAAGCAAAGATCACTGTAAAGACAGGGATCAGATAGGCGTAGATCGCGGTTTTGGTGTTTCCCACACGCTGCACAGACGTATACCAGATCACATAGCAGATGACGAGGGCAAACAAACCCGAGAAAAGGAGCAAAGCCCAAGCTTTGAGGGAAACGGTGCTGTAGGGGATACGAGCGATATCTTTGATACAGAAGGGGAGAAAGAAAAAGGTTCCGGAAGCCATAGTCAGCGTTGTTAGCTTCAAAGGAGACATGCGCTCGAGCAGCGGTTTGGAAAACACCGTGTATATGGCCCAACAGATATTTCCAAAGAAGATCAACAGGTCGCCCCTCACGCTTTGAGAGGAGAACTGAATGGTCCCGAAGCGGTTGGCGATTACCAGATAGAAGCCAACAAAGGAGAAAAGGATTCCCGCCCATGCAGCGGGGTGAACTCTCTCATGTTTCATCAGAGTGCTTAAAAGAGCGATGAATAACGGAGTCATGGCGATGATGATGGCAGAATTGGAAGCCGTCGTCAGGTTTATGCCGTGGATGAATAACATCTGGTAGGCGGTGTTGCCGATGAGGCCGAGGAATACAAGCTTCCAGAAGGTTTTTTTATCCACCCTGAAGCTCTCACCGCTTAGAACGAGAATAAGGAAGAGCACTACAGAAGCGAACAGCAATCGGATACCGTTGAAACCGAGTGGGGATAACTCTCTGAGCGCTATTTTTACGAATGAAAAATTTACCGCCCATAACAGGATGGCCAAGAGCATAAGGACATCTGTCGTGCCGAATTTTTTATACTCTTCTGCTACAGTCAAAGCGTTTGTCATTTTTGCTTGAGGACAGAGTATACTTTAATAGTTTCAAATATAAAAACCCGAATTCCAAAAAACAGGTGAACAACACCAGAACCCAAAGGACTGTGGGCACATGAGCAACGATAAAAAATTCTATTTGTTATTGTTTGAGGCGGGGAAAATGGACCTCTACTGTCGAAATCAGACCGCCCCGCGGATTGAATTCTCCCACCACAGAGACCTTGACCGGATGGCAGGCCTTTACAATATCCTCGAGTATGCGGTTGACCGCATTTTCATAGAATATTCCCAGGTTGCGGTAGGCCAGGAGATACATCTTGAGGGACTTGAGTTCCAGGCAGCTCTTATCAGGAACATAGGATATAAATATCGTCCCAAAATCAGGGAGTCCTGTTTTTGGACAGATCGAAGTGAATTCAGGATGTTCTATTTTTATCTCATAATCGGGGAATTGGTTGGGAAAAATATCGATTCCCGGGAGTCGGGTTCTTAAGCCCGCTTTGGCCTCTTTCTCTGTATATTCTGCGTTTTTTTTCTTTTTGTCCTTCATTTTCACCATTTATTTTCCCCGTTATTATATTACAGCTCTAATTGGATAACAAACACACAGCCCATTGGACTGATTCGAGTCGCATAAGAAATCAGTGCACTTTTAATTCTTAAATGACAATTGTTTATTTTGGAGTTGACAAACGGACACAAAGGGCCTATATTATGCTATTATTGATAATGAATATCATTATCATTAAAGAGCAGGTTATGCCACGACCTCAGATATGGCAACACAGAAACCGAAGACAATTCTGCCGTTGGACAGGACCGCGTGAGGCGATTCTTCAGCTTCTGAGCCAAACATCCAAGCACATGAGCGCCAAGGAAATGTATGCAGCTATTCACAGACGTTATCCAGGAATAGGA
>WTAW01000140.1 GCA_013139435.1 Candidatus Aminicenantota bacterium
GTATATAGAAGTCCCCTCTTAGGGTACGTATTTGCTTATTTAATTGAACCAAACCTCCAACAGTGAAAATCCTATGAAATCTTGGTTCACATGTCAAGGGATTGTTCAGAGTTTGGAGAATAAGGCCAAGCATGTTTCTGTCATTGACTAAAAAGATGTTGGATGCTAGTTTAAGCTGGATGTAAGTTTATTTTCTGTCTCGGATTTTTATACGACTAAACCCTGCGAACGCAAAAAATGGAAAAAACCAAAATTCTTGTCGTTGAGGATGAGAGCATTGTCGCCAGGGATATACGCAACATGTTGCTGGGGCTCGGATACGAAGTCACGGCAGTCATCTCCGACGCGGAAGAGGCTGTTAAAAGCGCTAAAAAAGAACGGCCGCACCTGGTGTTGATGGATATCATGCTTCAAGGCGAGATATCGGGAGTTAAGGCTGCAGACCGGATATACTCGGAATTCAACATTCCCGTGATCTATCTCACGGCCTACGCCGACGAAACTACGCTCCAGCGGGCCAAAGAAACCGAACCTTTCGGGTATTTGCTCAAACCCTTCGAAGAAAGAGAGCTAAAATCCACCATAGAGATCGCCATCTACAAATTCGGCATGGAGATGAAGTTGAGGGAAAGAGAGCGATGGCTCACCACCATGCTGAAAAGCATTGACGATGGTGTCATTGCGACGGATACGAAGGGAAACATCACTTTCATGAATCCCCTTGCAGAGACCTTAACGGGATGGCAGCAGGCAAAAGCGTTGAACAAACCACTGAGCAAAGTCTACAAGATCTTGGACGATAAAAAAGAGAAAGAGCAATCCATCTCCATCCGAGACATCCTCAAGGAGGATGAATATCATCTCCCAAGCGATATTGTCCTTGTGTCAAAAGCGGGAAAGGCCATTCCTGTGGACCATAGAGCCGCTCCGATAACTGACGAAATGGGGAGCACGTCGGGGGTCGTCCTTGCCTTCAGAGACATCACACGACAGAAAAAAACTGAAGAAGAACTCATTAAGAGTTACGATCGGCTCAAACAGGCAATGGACGGTACGGTTCAGGCCATGGCGTTCACGATCGAAACCAGAGATCCATACACGGCAGGCCACCAGCGTCGGGTGACACAGCTGGCATGTGCTTTGGCGGAGAAGATGAAGCTTCCAGAGAATATCATAGAAGGCGTGCGCATGGCCGGGGACCTTCACGATATCGGCAAGATCTATGTCCCGGCCGAGATCCTCAGCAAACCGGGCAAGCTCTCAGAAGCCGAGTATAACATCATCAAAACACACTCCCAGGTGGGCTATGACATACTGAAGACCATCGAATTTCCCTGGCCCATTGCAGACATTGTCCTCCAGCATCACGAACGCATAAACGGAAGCGGATACCCGGCCGGACTCCGCGGCAATGACATTTTGCTGGAGGCGAGAATCCTCGCTGTGGCAGACGTCACCGAAGCCATGGCCACCCACAGGCCATATCGTCCTGCCCTGAGTATCGAAGATGCACTGGAAGAGATCTCGGAAAACAAGGGCAAACTCTATGACCCAAAGGTCGTGGATGCCTGTATTAAGATCTTCGAAGAAGGGTTCTCGTTCGAAGAAAAGTGAAAAAACTTTATCTCTATTTCTTGCTTTTCGCTTCTATAATGGCGTCTATTGGGGGTATTGCCCTCTTCATCATTCTGTACATTCCTGATTTTGACATTTACTGGATTATTGTCTCGCCGATAATCATTGCTCTCTACCAAGCCCCGGCTGCATACCTTTTTTATTTATACAAAAAAGCAAAACACAAAATACAGACCGAGGAATCCGAAGCCTCAGAAGGAGATCAGACATAATGCAGTTGAACTGGCTCGACATCGGGATATTTCTCGTTTTTGTGTCTTTTGTCGTGGGAACCAGTCTGTACAAGAGCCGCCATAAAAAGGAAACGACGGAGGATTATTTCCTGGCCGGCCGGTCCCTCTTCTGGTATTTGATCGGTTTTTCCCTCATCGCATCCAACATCTCGACAGAACAGTTTGTCGGGATGTCTGGGCAGGGTGCCGGTCATGTGGGGATGGCGGTCGCCAGCTACGAGTGGATGGCAGCCATTACGCTTGTGTTTATTGCCCTCTTTTTCCTGCCTAAATTCCTCAGGAGCGGCATCTTCACGATCCCTGAATATCTGGAACATCGCTACAGCCCATTACCCCGGGCCATCATGGCCTTTTACACAATGGTGATCTATGTCGCTGTGACGATCGCCGCAGTCCTCTATTCGGGAGGACTGACACTGCACACCATATTCGGGATGGACCTGGTACAAGCCGTCTGGTTGATCGGGATCATCGCTGCCATCTACACCGCATACGGGGGGTTGCGCGCCGTTGTCTGGGCTGACCTCATTCAGGGATCAGCCTTGATCATCGGAGGGGCCCTGACGTTGGTCCTCGGTTTTATAGCGGTCGGCGGAGTGGGGGAATTCTTCCAGACCAATGCGGATAGGCTTCACATGATCCTGCCCTCAAACCATCCGGAAATACCCTGGACAGCCCTTATCCTAGGTCTTTGGATCCCGAACTTCTATTATTGGGGATTAAATCAATACATCATGCAGCGAACTCTGGGTGCAAGGAGCTTAAAGCAGGGACAATTGGGCGTGCTCTTTGCTGCGGGCCTAAAGCTCCTCATCCCCTTCATCGTTGTCTTCCCTGGAATAATGGCCCTGCAGCTCTACGGTGGAGAGATGACCACCAGCGACCAGGCTTATCCCTTGCTCATCAAAAACCTCATCCCGGCCGGACTCAAAGGATTCATGTTCGCGGCCATCTTCGGAGCAATCATGAGCTCACTGGACTCGATGCTCAACTCTGCATCCACCATCTTCACCATGGATCTCTACAAGCGCCACATCAAAAAGGATGCATCATCGAAATCACTGATATCGATAGGAAGGATCATGACTGGGGTCTTTGTCTTTATCGGCTGCCTAATCGCCCCCCAATTGGGCAATCCTAAATTCATGGGGATCTTTCATTACATCCAGGATTTTCAAGGCTACATCTCGCCAGGAATCCTGGCCGCTTTTATCTTTGGTCTATTCATTAAGCGGGCACCATCATCTGCGGCGATCGCGGCATTGATCCTGAATGTCCCTGTTTATGGGATCCTTCACCTCAAAACCTTCGACAATATCGTGTTCCTGAATAAGATGGCCATCACCTTCGGAATCCTGATCGCTGTGATGACAGCCATCACGCTGTTGAAACCGCGTAAAGAACCAAAAATCCTTCCTGCCAAAGGGGGAATCGATCTGAAGCCTTCATCAGCGGCCAAATGGTTGGGGCTGGCAGTGGTCCTGGCCACCATTGCCCTCTACATCATCTTCTGGTAATTACTTACTTTCCCTCTAGAAATTGTTCGAGCTCCCCTCTTAGCCGCTTCTGCTCTTCTGCAATTTTAGTCGTGATTGTCATCGCTAGTTCATAATCTCCCAGAAAGCCACTCTTGAAGCGTGCATGCAAGAACTCTTTTTTCCTGTCTTCTTCCATATCCAAAAAAGAAAAAAAGTCTTGGGCGATCTCTTCTGTTCTTTTGGCCTCATCATCAGAAACAAAATTGGCCAATGATATATATCCGTACTTAAGATGTTCTCGAACTTCGTTGTCATCGGTCATCAGGAGAGCCACTCTTATGGCATTTTTGATCACTTTTTTGCTGTGGGGGAGCACAGACTCAGGCACTCCAAACGAACGCTTGGCCGTCCCCTTGAGGACATTACCATATTCCTCTATGATATCGAATACAGCGTGTTCAACTTCTTTTCTTTTCATGAAGAGACCTAAAAAGTCCAGAACGTGATCTTTGCAGTTGTATTACTGTTATTCCCACTTCTGGTCGAAACTAGGATATAGATTAGCCTCACGTGTGTCAAAGGAGGGAGATCAAAATCTATTTTAAACGTGGATCAATATGGCCGGGCCCACCGCACTCCGGCGTGTAACACGTGATGTTGAAGAATTCACATTTCTCTTTACATCCAGGGCATGCCTCTGGTGGCATTACTGCGGTGAAGATAAATCCACACTCGCCACATTTCCAATATGTTTGATTGCATTCAGGACAGATATCTCCGGTGAACTTACCGCCTGCGGTGTATCCGCAGTGAGCACATTCATATCTTTCTTTTTTATTCTCCACGTTCTTCACCTCCTGTTTTTTTATTCGCTATCCTAAAATATCCACGGTAAAAAATCTTTAAGATTCAACACATTCCTCCAATTTACTTCCTTTTTGTGTTTATGACAAGTTTTCATGACATTCGATCTTTTTTAACCTCAAAAATCTTGGGATTAAATAATTATTCACATCTCATTAAAAATACTTAGGGAAAGAAAATTTGACAGTTGCCCATAGAGTTATTAGATTATTATTACCATACTAATAAAAGTTATTGATTTTATAAACTCAGTAAAGATTAAATTGTTTAAGAAGAACAGACGAAAAAAACCACCGTAATTAGTTTATTGAACATCCGTCTGTCCTGAGTTTTGAGAAACTCAGGCTACTTAAAAAGGAGGTCTATAATGATATCCATAATCAGAATACAATCACAGGAACAAAAGGAATGGATCTGTAACTATCTTGTCTCGCACAAAGATAAATTACAGGAAGGAATAGAAGGGAAAGGACAGCTTCTCTATCTCTCTAATCGGGCTAAACATGAAGATGTGAGCCTTTTTATCCACACAATTGATACAGATGCTCTAGGAGATTTTATTACTGACCACTTGAACCAGATAGAGCACATAACGAGTATTTGGGTGATCAGTATGATCAAACCAGTGTTTTATCCACTCCCCAGAGATACAAAAAACATGAAAAGATATTCCATAACCCTGAAGGTTTATCCGAAAAAGCTCAAAGAGATATATCAAACAATTGCTTCTGCCACTCTTGAAGAAGGTCTTAAGATGGCATACATCGCTTATACGTGTCATCTCTTCGGGGATTGCATCCAGTTCTCTATTCTTGCTGAAAATGAGGATATACTAAAAAAGTATGTGACCGAGGGAGTCAATAAAATACCGGGAGTGCTGAAATCAACCGTCAACCCGATCGTAAAGACTTGGCCGCTTGTTTCGTATGATGAATGGAAGAAATATTCATCCAAGCACGGAATTGTTCCATCCTGGGATGAAGAATCAATGATTAACCAATTTCAGGAATAGAGATACTGTTCACGTCTCAAAGTATTTTCCACAGAGGTTGGCCGGATAGAAATTTAATACTCTTATTTCCTTAGAGCAGTGAGAGATGTGCTTATCCCCCGCACCCCTCTTACTTAGTTAATAACTAAATAAGGGCCTGCCCTTCCTGCTCATTGATACTATTTACCGCGCCTTTTTTGTTGACATGGATTGTCTGGTATGATTCAATTCTAACAACTTAAAGGGTTTCTCATTAAAAAAAGAGGAGGGGAACATGAAATTACAGAAAAACTTACTTTGGATCCCCGTAGTATTTGCAATGGCATGGGGATTATTTGGGTTGTTTGCTCCAGAGGCGCTAATGAAATTTTTAAATACTCCATCTGAAAACATTAACTCAACTCTTATCTCAACTCAAATGCTATTAGGAGTAAGCCTAATCAGCCTGGGAATTATTACTCTTTGGATGCGCAGCTTAAAAGATAAGAGCGCAATGTCAGGAGCAATGACAGTCGTTGCAGTAGTTTTTTTACTTTTTGGCTTAGAAGCAGTCCTGGTGGATTTTTTGGTTGAGGGCCTGGCCAGAAATATGATCCTGTTTATTGAGGGCATTGTTTTTATCATTCTTGCGATTCTTTTCTTTCTAAATAGAAAGCCAAAAATAGATATGGGATAGTATTTGATATTGATCTGACTGAAAGTTAGTCAGCTTTCAAAAAGCCCAAACAGAGCATTTCCCGATCAATTGACACAATATTTATATAAAAAAGCCTATAGACTGGATTAAGGGGCATTAATCCAGTATTTATATATCACAATCTTTATTAGGAGGGGTAAACATGAAAAAACTACTTATGGTCATTCCTTTGGTCTTTCTGCTTTGTTTTACTTTCGGCTGCCAGCAGGGTGAAGAGGTGGCTGAAGCAATGACTGAAGAAGAGATGAAAGCACGTGTT
>WTAW01000375.1 GCA_013139435.1 Candidatus Aminicenantota bacterium
AGAGGCTTTTCTTCCACTGCTGCCGCTGTATCTCGTAAAAATCCGGACGTCGTGTGCGTTTCATTGTTTCTTTATTTTGGTCGTATCAGACGTGAGTATACTATAAAAAATATGCGCCTCCTATCAACCTGAACTATTCATAAAAAATGTCGATACTTGTTTCAACAACAAGCAATATCCATAATTTACTTTGTTCTTCCAGAAAATCACTTTGACAATGCAGTTTTTGTTGTTCTCTTTGTTTATAATCGACATTTTTTACCCTACGGGCGAGCCGATCTCAACCTTAATGTTAGGGTGGGGTGGGTTGGCCTCAACTCGTGAATAATCCAGGCAGAGTGAATCTTGCGCTAAATAGTTGAAAGTGATATAAGCATTTGTCTAGATAGAATTCATGTGCCGCGTACTAAGCATCTTTTCACGGTCTTTATCCGCGTCCCTTTTCCAAAGGACAAATTTTGCCAATGTTTTTTTTGGGGAGGTAATAGAATGTATCCAAAACAGCACACAAAAATAGCATTTCTTTTCCTTCTTTGTGCCTGTATATTGGCACTCGGTTTTTCTGGTGAAAACCAGCCAAAGAAGGCCCTGACCTACAAAGACATGATGCAGTTCAAGCATATCCGGAATCCTGCGATCTCAGAAGATGGTGCTTTTCTCGCTTATGGCCTTCAGCCCGATAGGGGGGATAGTGAAGCGCGAATTCATAACATCAAAGATGGCAAGGTATTCTCTGTCGAGCGCGGGAGTTCTCCCAAAATTTCCAAGAATTCCAGATGGGTGGCCATGGTCATAAAGCCCAGAGCCGTAGAGATAGAAATGGCAAAAGAGAAAAAGCCAAAACAGGGAATGGCACTCCTGAATGCACGAACAGGAAAGACGATTCAGTACGAAAAAGTCCAAAAATTCAATTTTTCTGACGACTCCCGGTGGTTGGCCGTCCATTTTTTTAAAGAAGAAAAAAACCTCGAGAACAAAGAAAACCCGGATACAAAACAGGAATCGGAAGAAGAAGACAAAAAGAGGAAAAAGGAGGATGAAATTCTGGGTAGCAAATTGGTCCTCCGAGATCTGGATTCGAGTAAAGATGTTTCCCTTCCCCATGTCTTATCATTTGCTTTTGACAGCGTTTCTGAGCATTTGGTCTTTGCTGTTGCCGGGCCTGAGGGGAAAGATAACGGGCTTTATGTTATCGAGCTGGATGACAAAGAGCTTTCCCAAAACTCCATTAAACAAAAGGCGAAAGCGCTCTACACAAACCTCTCCTGGACGAAGGAGGGAAGTTGGCTGGCCTTCTTAGAGGGGAAAGACGAAAAGGAAGTCAAAGGATTGGCCCATTCGCTCTGGGTCTGGGATGGGGTAAGCCAGAAAGTCAAACAGCCGGTCGCTCCCAGGGATATCCCAAAAAGCTGGCTGCTTCCCGAGAAGAACAACCTGTCCTGGAGTGAAGACGGCAAGCGTCTGTTCTTTGGTTTCAAGCCAAAGGAATTCCACACGGAAAACGAAGAAGAACCCCAAAAAGAGGAAGATCCTAAAGAAGACAAGAGTGAACTTGATCTTTTTGATTATGAACAGATCCTGAAAAAAAGGGAAGTGGATGTCTGGCACTGGAACGATCCTCTGATCGTCACAAACCAGAAAAAGACTTGGTCTCGGGTCAAGGATCAAACCTACCTTGCTGTTTATCACTTGGGGACAGATCAAATGGTTCAGCTCGCAGATAGAGAGATGCCCAATGTCCAACGAGCCGAGAATCCGGATTTTGCACTGGGCACCTCCAACGTTCCCTACAGGAAAGAGATTACCTGGTATGGAGAGCTCCAGGATGTCTATGTCGTCAGCTTGAAGGATGGCTCCCGGAAAAAGGTCAATACGCGCATCGACGAGAGTTATTCTCGTTCTCCGGGTGAAAGCCATTTGTCTCTCTCTCCTAATGGGCGTTATGTCGTTTACTACAAGGACAAACACTGGTTTCTCTATGATGGGACAAAGAGCTCTTCGCGAAACCTCACCCAGAATTTGGATGTCCCCTTTTTCGACGAAGATCATGACTATCCCCGGCCAGCTCCTGGATACAAAACGGCCGGATGGGTGGAGGATGACAAGGCCGTCTTGATCTATGACAAGTATGACATCTGGATGTTTTTCACAGCGACCGGAGAGGCCGTGAATGTCACCGAAGGATCGGGTAGAGAGACTGATATGACCTTCCGGGTCATTCGTGTCGATCCAGAACAAAGATTTTTCTCTAAAACGCAACGTCTCCTTCTTTCGGCCTATCACAACCTCGATAAGCACCATGGTTTCTACACATGCCGTTTGGGTCAGCCGGGTGTGAGTAAGCTTCTGGATGAACCAAAGAAATTCAGCTTCAAGGCGAAAGCTGAGAAGGCAAACACCATTCTATACACTAGGGAAAGCTATGCCGAATATCCTGACCTCTGGATCAGTGATTTGAAGTTCGAATCACCAAGGAAGATCACGAAAACAAACCCTCAGATCAAAGATTTTGCGTGGGGCAGCGCCGAACTCGTGGAATGGCGGAGTGTGGACGGTATCCCTCTCCAGGGTGTGCTCATCAAACCGGGCAATTACAAGCCGGGAAAACGGTATCCTGTGGTCGTGTATTTTTATCGGTTTTTCTCGCAGCGGCTTCATGAGTTCAACCAGGTTGTTGTGAACCATCGCCCGTGTTTTCCACTCTATGCGAGCAATGGGTATGCGGTTTTTCTCCCGGATGTCC
>WTAW01000032.1 GCA_013139435.1 Candidatus Aminicenantota bacterium
GCTCTGGCTTCGAAGAAAGGCATTGTGATGATCGATACCGGCAAATCCCCAACTCTCACTGAAAAGTACAGAGAAGTCATCGAACGGGAGTTCGGGCGAAATGATTTTGCTTATGTGATCAATACACATTTTCATTTCGATCATACGGATGGAAATCAGATCTTCCCTGAGGCTGTGATCATCGCTCATGAGACCAGTCCTGAAAGAATGCGCCAATTCGACCAAGGAAGGCCAAATTTTGTTGCCCAGCGGCGGGCCACGATAAGCCAGTGGGAAAATCAAATGAATGCCCTGGAACCTGATTCAGAAGGTGCTCAAAGGTTTCGTGATCTCATAGGTTCAGCCGAGATTATGTGTGATGACCTCGAAAACAACTATATCCTCTCTTTACCAACTCTGACTTTTAATGATCGCTTGACACTGGATATGGGTGACCTGACTTTTAACCTGCTTTATTTCGGTGAAGGGCGCCATACAGGCGATGACATCATTATTCACTGCCCAGAAGAGAAGCTCCTTTTTACAGGAGATCTGTTCTACAAAGGCTCTATGTCTATCGCCTTTTCTGCTCAGTTTGATGCCCCTCGATGGATGTCGGTTATGAACGAAGTGCTGAAGGATAAGGATGCTGTTGAGTGGGTGTATGATTGTCACAATGGCCGCATGAGCGGGGAATTCATAACGCTCTGGAGGGATTACTTGGTCGGATTGTGGAACGACCTATCCGCAGCGAGTGAGGAGGGACTTGACTTGGAGGCTGTACAGGACCGGTTTTCCTTTGAAAACAAGTACTCCTTCATCTCTAAATCCGGCATAGAACCGGAGCAGCTAAAAAGAGAACATCAGAATAACATTAAGTATGTGTGGATGCGGATAAAAGAATCACAGTCTGCGGCAACCGTGCTCGGGCAAGTGATCGCCGAATCAGGGATGGATGCTGCCCTCAAAAAGTATGCTGAGATTAAGAACGCACCTCTCGAAAAGTACTACTTTGACGAAGTGGAGATGAACCGGTCCGGATACCAGCTTATCAATCAAAACAAGCTCAAAGAAGCGATCGAAATCTTCAAGATGAATGTGGAACTCTATCCTGAAGCCTGGAATGTTTATGACAGCTTAGGGGAGGGATACATGCTCCTGGGCAAGAAGGAACTCGCCATTAAATATTACGAAAAATCTTTGGAGATCAATCCGGATAATACAAACGGTGTGGCCATGCTGGAAAGGCTAAAGTCTGAAAAAGAAGAGTTATAGCATAGGTGATAGTCCCCTTTTTAGTGGAGGCGGCCGTCTTTTTTATCCTCTCCCCAGGTGGGAAGTTTGAATTGTTCAGGTTTAGATTGCAAAACAGTCTTTAGCCACTCGGATGGATACCCTACGCCTCGGGCTCGGCCGTTTTCATCCTTAACATATCCGTCATTATACTTACAGATGAGGTGTTCCCCGAGTTCTATCCAGCGTTTGACAACCATATCCCCTTGACTAACGGAGTAATTCGTGAGGAAGCGCACCATCAGTTCCATATCCTGGTCGAGTAAAGCGATCGCAGTTTTTTCGATCACAGGCTGAAGCATCAGCAGTTGTCCTTCCAGCGCCGTCTGGACCTTGAGGATATCCTGGACCATATCGTGGTAGCGGAGGTTGGCGAAGTTAGCCACGAAGTTGAATACCCACCAAGCAGAATCCCGAGAGAATTTTTGGAGATCACCCACGGTAAATGATCTAGGCAAGCTGTCGATACAACAGTACAGTGGAACATAACAACTGGTGTATGTATCGTCCAAACCATACCAGTACACTCCACCGATCTGATCCGGTAGCCAACTCCGAGACTGGGAGATAAAAGAAAATGCTGTCTGCTGGGTGGAAATGGGTCTTTCCCAGCTGTACTTTGTGCCGTCCACTTCCCAAGTCAGTCCTCGGCATCTTAATGGGCTTCCAAAAGGGCCGGCATCCACGCCCTTCGTCATATCAAAAGGAGTCCCCTCGTAGTGGTCGCGCATCACGTGCATCACATCTGGCAGGGATAACTTCTCATCGGGTTTGATCCACAGCGGATAGGGTTTGGCTCCCTCCACTCCGCGCTGGAAATCCGGCGACAGGTGCAGCGAAGGAGCGCTGCGACGAAACATACTCCACACACGCGCAGCACAAGTCCTCAATGAGGATGGTTTTGGAGGATCAAATGCATAACGGAAGCTGAAAGGCTTTCCGGATTTCGTGTCATAATACCCCTTTTGCTCTGCGAAAGATATGACATGTGCGGAGTACAGACAATTTTCAGGATCATCTGTGGGAAACTCGCCGATGCGGGACATATTGGCATGCGCGCAAATATATCCGTCCGGAACACGCAACGCCACCCAGTGAGCTCCCTTACCGCCCGGACCAGGTCCGATCATTTCCATGATCCATGCTTCATTAGGGTCGGCAATGGAAAATGATTCTCCTGAGCTGACGTACCCGTATTCCTCGACGAGTTGAGCCATGACTTTAATGGCATCCCGGGCAGTCTTGGCTCGTTGGAGGGCAAGTTCCATCATGAAGAAATAATGAAGAAGTCCATCCGGGTTTCTCAGTTCACTGCGGCCCCCAAAAGTCGTTTCCCCGATCGCGAGCTGGTGCTCATTCATCAATCCGACCACGGCATATGTGTGAGCGACCTGCTTGACCTCCCCCCTGATCTTACCGTCTCTTCCTCTAACCTTGATCGTTACCCCGGACTCATGGTCTTGGGCGGGTCTATATTTGAGATGGGGAAGGAATTCCCCATCACAGGTGTACGTGATCATAACCGATCCATCTGTTGAAGCGCCCTTGGTCACGAGGAAACTCGAGCAGTTATCATCCGGCCATTGATAAATCACCAATAGAATGGTTAAAAAAAAGATGAAAAAAAATATACGGCTGGGTTTCATGGGAGTCCTCCTTTTCGTTTGATAAAAGTGCCAAAGTTAAACCTATAGCACTCAGTCAGAAAAATCAAGGTGAATCCAGAGAATATAAGCATCCCCCAAATCCGTGGAAATTGACTGTGTCTTTTCCCTGTGTTATAAGCTGGATCTGGGGAGAAAGAACAAATGAAGAAATCGATAGCTTTGTTGAAGGACATTTTGTCATCCATTCAGATCGATCATG
>WTAW01000447.1 GCA_013139435.1 Candidatus Aminicenantota bacterium
CATAAACATTCAGGTGAGGAGGAAGATACCGAAGATCAGGATTGGTTTTTGCCTGGGCGTAAATGAAGCCACTCTCTTTGATATCTTTCTGAATGGCAAATTCAAGGTCATCGATCGCCAAAAGAACAGCCTCCCAAACCGCATCCAACGTGAAATTATCGAAGAATTTTGTCTCTTTAAGAGGGGATTCCTGCTCGACTTTTGGGGATGGAACACAGCTCATTAAAACTAAAGCGAACAAGAGGAGTAATGGAATACTGTAATATTTAGAGCCAGTCTTATTGGTTCCCTTAAAACGCTCCGCCATCTCTCTGCTATTTTACCGCATAAAAGTGATGTTTGTAAGGCTCTTTTTTGCCGAGATCGAATGCGGGGCGAGAGTTAGAAGAAACGTGTCACTCAGAATTTCAGGGAAAACAAACCTGTAAGATAGATGGGAACTTAAGCTTTCCGATTTTCGTATTCCCTTTTGAGTGGCATGATCTGCCGGAGGACTACATGTTTAAAAACTATCTGAAAAGCACTCTCAGAAACATTAAAAACCATAAAGGTTACGCTTTTATAAACATCGCCGGACTCGCCATCGGCATGGCCTGCTGCATTTTGATCTTGATGTACATCACAACAGAGCTCAGTTACGACAGATACCATGAGAAAGCGGATCAAATATTCCGTTTGGGACTCGATGCCAACATGGGAGGTAGCTCTGTGGTTACTCCGATCAATAATGTCCCATCCGCCCCAACCCTCATCCAGGGTTATCCTGAAGTCCTTGATGCTGTCAGGATCCACACCGTATCCAAAAGCTCCGTGAAGTATGGAGACAAAGTATTCTATGAGAATGGCATCTTGTATGCGGACAATTCCATCTTTCAAGTATTCACTTTTCCAATGATAAAAGGTGATCCCAACACAGCCTTAAAGCCTGCCTACACGATCGTTCTCACCGAAGAGACAGCCAAACGATACTTTGGCAACGATAATCCCTTAGGCAAGATCTTAAAATGCAACAATCAATACGATTTCACAGTCACAGGCGTCATAGAGAATGTTCCACAGAATTCGCATTTCACCTTCGATATGCTTTGTTCCTATGAAACACTGTATGATCTCGACAGGGAGGCGATGGAAGAGTGGCTCAACTTCAGGGATTACACTTATCTGCTCCTCTCAGAAGGCTTCGATTACAGAGAACTCGAAAACAAATTTCCAGCCCTCATCGAGAAATACATGGGAGATTGGTTAAAAGCTCTGGGAGGGGAAATAAAGTTTTTCCTCCAACCTCTGACAAGCATCCATCTTCACTCGAATCTGGAGAATGAGATCAGGGCAAACAGCAGCATTACCTATATATATATATTCTTTGCCATCGGGCTGTTCATTTTGTGTATAGCGTGTATCAATTTTATGAATCTGGCAACGGCTCGCTCATCCACACGTGCCAAAGAGGTTGGGATGCGGAAGGTCGTCGGAGCGGAGAGGAAAGAATTGATCTGGCAATTTTTGGGAGAGAGCCTGATCTACAGTATTTTTTCCCTGATGATCGCGATCCTGTTTGTACGGCTTGCCCTGCCATTTGTTGAATCCCTATCCGGCCGTGAAATGAACCTAAACCTTGCAGAGATGCCCTGGCTTGTTCCCTGCTTTATTGGACTTGTGGTCTTGGTCGGATTAGTGGCTGGGAGTTATCCTGCCCTGTTCCTATCATCATTCCGTCCGGCTCAAGTCTTGAAAGGGAACTTCAAAGCCGGTTCGACCAACTCCCGGCTGCGTAGCTTTCTTGTTGTCGCCCAATTCATAATCTCCATCAGCCTCATCATCGGAACGGGGATCATTTTGAACCAGCTCAAATTCATGAAAAATAAAAACCTGGGATTCGAAAAAGAAAATGTTCTTGTTATCGAGGTCAGGGACAGGAGCATAAGACAGTCTTTTGAGTCCATAAAAGCTGAAATTCGAAAAATCCCTGGTGTGCTCAGCGTATCATCGACATCCTTGGTTCCTGGACAGGAACCATCAGTACAACCGTTCATCCCAGAAGGTTATACGGAAAAGCAGGCACAGCTCATGGAGACATTCCGTGTCGACCACGATTTTTTCCCAACCCTGGGCATGGAGATCGTCAAGGGCAGAAATTTTTCTCCAGAGTATGGAACTGACAGTAGTAGTGCCGTCATCATCAACGAGACGGCGGCTAAAAGATATAACTGGGAAGACCCTATCGGGAAAACGATCCGCGTACCCGGGGATGAAATCGGGAAGTGGGAAACCTTTACTGTCGTGGGAGTTGTCAAGGATTTCCACCGGACCTCTTTGCACAGCGTCATCACTCCTCAGATTATCGGCAATGACCCCAGCAATTTTGACGAACTCGCAATAAGGATCAATCCGGAAAATTCGGACACCACGCTGAGTCTCATAAGGGAAAAATGGAAAGAAGTGGATCCCACCCGTCCGTTCGACTTTCTCTATCTGGATGGACTGATCGACAGACTCTATGGTGCTGAAGAGCGCTTGAGTGACATTTTCTCTGCATTCTCTGTGTTTGCCATCTTCATTGCCTGCTTGGGATTGTTCGGTATGGCCTCCTTTGCCGCAGAACAGAGGACCAAGGAGATCGGGATCCGCAAAGTGCTTGGCGCTTCGGTGCCCGGAGTTGTTGTGCTCCTATCGAAGGATTTCCTCAAACTCATCGTTTTGGCTAACGTCATCGCATGGCCTCTCGCTTACTTTGGAATGAACAAGTGGATGCAGAATTTTGCTTACAAGTCTGGGATTGGCATATGGGTATTCCTCTATACAGGGATCCTGGCCGTGGGGATCGCCCTGGCCACTGTCAGTTATCAGTCCATCAAGGCAGCACTCTTAAATCCAGTAGATGCGATCAAATACGAGTAGTGAACATGCAGAATTCTTTTGAATTAAGTATGCTGTCCCCCGAATTCAAATCGCCCAATTCACTTTGTATCTCTTAATAATATCAAAACCCTCCTCATCTGCTTCCACACAATACATCATGTTATTTTTCCATACTTGAGGCATAAAATTGATAGTCGTCTTACCTACGTATTTCCCCTCGGCATCAAAAATGTCATAAAAAACTCTTTCTTCTTCTAGAGAACTGTCATACCTCTGGACAAAAATTCTTCCTTCTTCATCGCATGTGAAGCGGATAAATGGCGGATATGAATCGGGAAACTTTAATGTCATTGAGGATGGAACTGGATTATCACCGAACATATTTTTAATTATTTTATTCTTTTCCGCCCCTGTAATGGCATTGTTATCAAAATCTCTTACGATTTTCTTTACACACTTTCCCTCTGAATTACAAACATGGATCTCGTAATTTTTTAAATCTCCCCAAATGATTTCATCGGTGTTCGAAACATTCCAGACATAATTTGTGCCGCGCTGAAGCTCAAAATAGTCATAAACCGGGGGCTGTGAAATAGTGACAGACGATGTTATTTCACAAATAGGATTCAATTCCGAATCGAATTTTTTCAAAACAGTCTTGACCGGCTCTCCAGCAATTACATGACCTACAACAATATTTCCAACTGAGTCAGCTTCAGGGCGTCGAAAATAAGGCAGATGGCTCGTTGTTTTCTGCCTGAGGAATTCGCCTTCCAGAGTAAAAAAATGTGCTTTGGCCTGACCCATATCATTAACAAAAAGCTCTCTTTGTCCAAGAATTCGAATCTCAAAAGGAAAGACCATTTCTCCTGGCCCCTGACCTCTTCTTCCAATTTTTCTCACGAACTCGCCGTTTTTATCGAAGACCAGAATGTGTCCAGCCTTCGAATCAGACACAAAGATGTTTTCATTATCATCGACATCGAGAAACGTGAGCCTCTGAAACATGAGCTCTTCATCTTCCGGGCTTGTAATGGTTAGATTCTCTTCCAGCTGGAGCACGTCCTCTTCGTAAATGGCCTCCTTGGGATTTTTGACGACTGTTATTCCATTCTCCTCCTCGATAGTCCCCTTCCATTTCGCCCCTTGCTGTCCGCATGACACAACGAACATTAAAATAGCAAGAAATAAAACAACTGAAAAAAACATGGATTTGTTTCTCATAAGATCCCCCATCTACAATTTTGATAAAAAGGATATTTGTCCTGATATTATATAAATAAATGACTTTTTACAATAGGGAAATTACCCCATCCAGATTCCCTTTCTATATTATTCAGCTGTTTTTATTGAGATTGAGTCCTTGAGACTATTTCAGAGGAACGACAGCAAGATAGGCACGTTCGTTGCCGATTACATGCGAGATGTGTCCCTGGCCCGTCGTGTCTTCCACGAGCATAACATCACCGGGTACGAACTTGCGCACTTCACCATCGGACACTTCAACCTCGAGCTCGCCAATTAGCATAAAAATAAACTGTCGGCGCGGGGCAGGATGCCAATCTCCAAACCAGCCAGGGGGGCTGGAGATG
>WTAW01000105.1 GCA_013139435.1 Candidatus Aminicenantota bacterium
TCTTTGCGGAGTTTTTTGAGGGCAGAAATCAACTGACCCACCAATTCTTCGACGCCTATCCCCTTAAGTGCAGAAACGGTGAAAGTTTTAAGAGAAGGATTGACCTCTTGAGCTTCTTTTATTGCCCCTTGGATATCGAAAGGTACTAGGGGCACTAAGTCGGTCTTTGTGATGATCATCCAATCGGATGTGGTGAATGCTTTCGGATATTTTTTGGGCTTGTCATCGCCCTCAGGAGTGGAGAGCAGGACGCACCGGATGTTCTCACCCAGGTCATAGCTGGCGGGGCAGACAAGGTTTCCCACGTTTTCGATAAAGAGGAAATCGAGGTCAGGGGGAATCTCTGGGAAGAGCTTGGCGACCATCTTGGCTTCAAGATGGCAGGCGCCTCCTGTGATGATCTGCCACGCGGGAATTCCCTTGGCACGGATGCGTTCCGCGTCCCTCTCTGTCTCGATGTCGCCTTCGCTCACAGCCATCTTATGATCGGGTGTCAAACGTTCAGCAATGCTCTCCAACAGAGAGGTTTTGCCCGCACCCGGCGAGCTCATGAGGTTGACTGTCAGGATGCCCTTCTGACTCAGTTTTTCACGAATATCTGCGGCAATTTTTTTATTGGATCCGAGGAGATCTTCCAGTACAAGAATTTCCTTTTTTGTCATTTCTCTTCCAGAAATTCCTTCAGTTTCTGAATAATTTCGGGAATGGCTTTGGTCATTTCAGGCGTCAAACCTTCCCCCATATTGTACATGTTTTTTGCCTCGACGGCGATAATGTCGATCTTTGACGGCACCTTGAGTCCCAGCTTTCTGCCGATATCAATAGCCTGTGGAATGGAGACGTAATGAGGAGAGGGGCCCGGGATGTACCTGAGATCGCTGTGCTTGAGGGTGGAAATCTTCCCTGTAAGCGGATTCTCTCTTTTGATTGTGTCTATGATGATTAGCCGGTCATAGCCAATGACCACATCGAGTAGTTTAAATCCCGTGAGCGAACATTCTTCGATGTCAACGTCCGCTAAGTAATGGGAAAATTCCTTTTTTAGCTCGGGGTCGCTCTTTAGCTTCTGGACCACGGCAATACCGACGCCATCATCGCCGTACAATTCGTTTCCCAAACCAAGAACCAGCGTTTTTATCTTTATTTTATGCATTTTAGCATCACTTTTCAAGGGATCAAAGGAACGAAGATACACATAGGAAAAGGCCCGCTCCTCGAGCGGACTCTCAGCTATTTTTTTACTTTGCGAATCCGTCACTAGCCGAACGACAACGGACCGAACGGATTTATCTTTTCAGTTTTTCGACAAGTTCTCCGTTATAATCGTAGATCTTTAGCTCAAGAGGCATGTCACCGGGAAGACAGTGTGTGCCGCACGCATGGCAGGGGTCATAGGGCCGAAAGGCCATTTCTGTCATGTTCAACAATCCTTCGGAGACGTTTCCGCCCTTGATAAAGGCCTTGGCCGCTTTCTCGATGGACATGTTGATGGCAGCGGCATTGTTCACTGTGGCAACGATGAGGTTGGCTTCCACCATGATCCCTCTTGAATCTGTTTTGTAATGGTGGATGAGCGTTCCTCTCGGAGCTTCGACGATCCCCACGCCTTCATTGGGAGTTTCTGTGGGGAGGTTGCGGATATCCGGGTCTGTTATGGTTTTGTCTTCCAGGAGATCCTTCATGGCTTCGGCTGCCTGGAGAGTCTCAATGAGGCGAGCCCAATGATAGGCCAGAGTGTTGTGGACAGGCTTTCCGCCGAGCGTCTCGTACATTTTCTCATAGTGCTCTTGGGCGAGGGGTGTAGCCATGCCGTCTGAAGCGTTCAAGCGGGCTAGCGGAGCAACGCGAAAGACGCCGCTCTCTTTGCCCTCAGTGAAGCCTTTCCAACCGACCTTTTTCAGGAAGGGGAACTTGACGTAGCTCCAGGATTCCACATGTTCGGAGATGTGTTCCAGGTATTCGGACGGGCTGAATTTACAGAATTCGTTCCCTTCGGGGTCGACCACGCGGACTTTTCCATCGTAGAAGTCGACTTTGTTGTTATCGTCTACCAATCCCATGTAGTAAGTTACGATCTTGTAGGCATCCCCGACTACGAGATCCACATATTCTTTATTTTTGAGAACGACGTCGTCAAAGATCTGGAGTGCAAACTGGGCAAACTCGACGGAAGAGTTGGCTGTCTTCAAAAATTCGACCCGATGTTCTTCATCCAACCCTTTGGAAACTCCGCCTGCGATTCCACAGATGGGGTGGATGACTTTTCCGCCCAAGTAGTTGATGATGTCTCGGGCTTCTCTTCTGGCTTGGATGACTTTGCCTCCGACTTCAAGACCGACTACTCCGATTACGCCTAAGATATTCCTGTCTGCAGCAGGAGCTGTCGGACCTACGACAAAATCGGGTCCACCCAGGAAAAAGAAGTGAAGAGTGTGATCTTCAAACTGGAATGCGTTGTAGATGAGCCTTCTTATTTTTTCGGCAGTGGGAGTTGGCTTGACATTGAAAACAGCATCATTGGCTTTTGTGGAGCACATGTGGTGTGTTGTCGGGCAGACACCGCAGATCCGTGGGGTGATCCGGGGCATTTCTTCCACAGGACGTCCCACGGCGAACTGTTCGAATCCTCTGAGTTCTGGAATTTGAAGAATAGCTCGATCCACATCTCCTTTATCATCCAGGAAGATCTCGATCTTGCCATGACCTTCGAGCCGTGTGATCGGATCAATTGTGATTCGTTTGCTCATTTTATGGCCTCCATTCGTTTGCGTCGCAGGATCGATGAGGGCAGGCTGAATCGATAGAACGTGCCTGCCGGGTCAACGATTGTATCGACGAGTTTTTCAATCTCTTTCTCATCGTTTGTATCTAAAATTGATGCCAGGGCTGAAAGGAACTTAGCGCCCTGGTCATAGACCTGGTCTGTGGGTCCGAAACAGCCGCGGCAGGGCATGTTCCCGATGATACAACGTTCACCGCAGCCCGTTCGTGTGGCCGGACCCATGCAGATGATGCCTTGGGCCAGGAAACATTTTTCGGGATCGATCAGGATTTCCCAAGGTCTTTTGATCTCGGTCATCAACATTTTTTCTGGCTTGCTATCATTCCTGTCGCAGTCGTCACAGAGTGACTTGTTCGGGGACAAGACAGATCCCTTCGGAGGGAGCTTCCCCTCGAGGATGGCCAAGATGGCATTCATGATCAGGTCCCGAGGAGGGGCACAACCAGGAAGATAGTAATCCACATCGATCACTTGGTCTAATGTATAGACTGTATCGTAAAATCTGGGCAGAGTTAACTCTTTGCCGTCTTCCAGGACGGTTTTTTCTAGCGGAACAACTCCATCAGGATTGTCTGTAGAGGGAGTCGTATGATAGGCTCTGTTGAAGATGGTCTCTTTGTTCCAGAAGTTACCCAATCCCGGAATCCCTCCGAGATGAGAGCAGCTCCCATGGGCCACGATTAGCTGGCACTTTCTTCTCAGGAGTTCAACCATTTCCTGTTGTTCAGACAGTCTGATGGCGCCGTTGATGAAACCCACAGCGATGGATCCATCCTCCATGGCTTCTACGTCTTTTTTCTTGAAGTCTAACGCAACGGGCCAGAATACGATATCCACGGCTTCGACAACTTTGAGAAGATCCTCGGCGAGGTCAATGATAGACTCCTCGCAGCCCCCACACGAGGAACACCAATAAAATGCAACCTTAGGCTTCTCTGTGCTCATTCACGCCTCCATTCCAGTTTAAAGGTCCTAACTGTTTTATTTCTTCTGTGAATTCATCGCAGACTTTCTGAAATTTGGCTCCTTCGGCAGCTGAGACCCATTCCAATCGGAATCGCTCTTTTTCGATGCCTAATTGTTCCAACAATTTTGTAAGGAGCCTATGCCTTCTCAGAGCGTTATAGTTGCCTTCTTGGTAGTGGCAATCTCCTGGATGGCATCCGGAAATCAAGACGCCGTCTGCGCCTTCCTTGAATGCCTTCAACACAAATTGAGGGTCGACCCGACCACTGCACATGACACGGATAATGCGCATATTCGGCGCATATGTCATGCGAGCCGTTCCAGCGAGGTCGGCACCTGTATAGGAGCACCATGTACACAAGAAGCCAACTAATTTGGGATTAAAAGTTTCACTACTCATAGTTGGCCTCCTCTTGTATGATTTTTGTTATTTTCCAAAGCAAACCGGACATTATACCGAAACGATCCTTGACTTGCTAGAAAAATTTTCATTCGATGAATATTCCTTCGATCTCGGCAAAGATCTGTGCATCTCTGAAGTGCTTCTGCTGTGATGCGCCGCTGGGGCAGGCGGATACACAGGTTCCGCAGCCCTTACACAGGGCGTCGTTGATGACAGACACGCCCTTTTCCTTGTCATATGTGATGGCAGTGAAGGGACACAAGCTGATGCACAGCTGGCATCCCGCGCACAGTTCCTCATCGATTTCTGCTGTGATCGGCTCGAGCTCGAAGGTTCCCTTATCCGCCAGTGCCAGAGCTTCTGCAACGGCTGCTCCTGCTTGAGCGACTGTATCGGGAATGTCTTTCGGTGATTGGCATGCGCCGGCCAGGAATATCCCGTCAGAAAAGGTCGATGACGGAGCGAGCTTTCGATGTCTTTCAAGGAAGAACGTGTCCTGGCTGCAGGAGATGTTGAAGATCTTGGCGATTTCATTCTGATCGATGCCCGGCTCAAGCCCGGTGGCCAGGATGACCATGTCGACGGGGATGCGGCGGACGGCTCCGATGAGCGTGTCTTCCACGCGAATGATGAGTTTGTCCTCCTCATCGTCGGAAAGGGACATATCCGTGACTTCTGAGACGCGGCCTCTTATGAATTTTGTTCCTTCCTCTAAGACACGATGGTAGAATTCTTCATACCCTTTTCCGAAACAGCGCATGTCGATGTAGAAATCATAGACTGTCGCATCGGTCTTTTCATGGAGGAGATGAGCAAATTTCAGGGAATACATGCAGCAAACTCTGGAGCAGTATTCATTGTAATTCTCATCTCGAGAGCCCACACAGTGGACGATCCCGACAGATTTTGGCTCTTCACCGTTGGCGAGCTTGACCTTGCCTCCTGTGGGGCCTGAGGCATTGACCAGCGTTTCGAACTCTAATGCGGTGATGACGTTGGGAAATCTGCCATACCCATAGGCCGGAATTCGGCTGGCATCGAAGGATTTAAACCCTGATGCCAGGATCACCGTGCCCACTTCCCCTTCGATCTCTTCATCCTGAGCGTCATGGTCGATAGCTTCTTTGGGGCAGACTTTGGCACAGATCTTACATTCACCGGTCTGGAAATGGATACACGCGTCTTCATC
>WTAW01000262.1 GCA_013139435.1 Candidatus Aminicenantota bacterium
GCGTTTATGTACCCGATTTGGATGGACGAGTCTGGAAAGTGGATGTGACCATCCCGTTCGTCAATATCGACTCTTGGAGTGCTGAAGTGCTCTACGCTGATTCGAACAATTATCCGATTATCAGCAAACCAGAGGTCTGGGTCAATCCGATGGTCCAGGGCGCGCTTCCCCGCATTTTCTTCGGAACCGGTGGCGATGACAACGCTCCGAATGATGCCAATTATTCCTTTGTGGCACTTCTCGATAATGAGGCTGCTGATCAAGCCGACAGGGTGGAGTGGTATCTGGGAGATCCCGAGATTTTGAATCTGCCTGCTGAAAAACAGGTCGGCGTTTTGGGATTTGGTGAGAAAGTCTGGGCGGACCCGAAAATTGGAGATTTTATCGTTTACTTCAACACATTGACGGGGAGTATCGAGAGCGTTGACCCATGTGAGAATGTTGCCGGAATCGGGAAATTATACGGAAGGTTCATCGTTTCCAAAGCTGGGACTGTAATAGGCGGTAGTGCTTTCAGAACGGCTGGGGGCAATGTGGAGAGTCTGACTCTATCCATCAAAACCAGGTCTGCTGTGACATTGGGTGAGCAGTCTGCTACGGAAAGCGGTATCAGGAAGAGAGATGTTTATATTCAAGAATATGATTCCACCATCCAGAAACTGGAACAGGTGACCGGCGGTCTTCTCAAGATCAAATCATGGAGAGAGATCTACCAGATCATTAAATAATCCTCGAAATTTGTGTCACGGCTGCCTGTCAAGCGACAGGTAGGCATCGATGATCTGCTGTCCGTAGAGAAGGGCCACAAAGGCAGCAGGCGCAAGAAAAGTCCCGAATGGAAGAGCATGCTGGAGGTCTTTCTTCTTGAAAATGATGAAAAAAACACCGACGATAGCACCTCCGATGGAGGCCAGAATCAGAGTCAACAGGGTCTGCTTCCAACCGAGGAAGGCGCCGACCATCAGCATCATCGTCACATCACCCAGGCCAAGTCCTTCTTTTTTACGCAGCAGGTAATAAACGCCGTACACGAGCAGGAGAAAACCCGCTCCCACGCCAGCTCCCAGCAAGGCCTGAGTGAGGCTCAAGTCATCACGAAAAAATGTGTAGAGGAGAGCCAAAACTAAACCGGACAAGGTAATTTCATCCGGTAAGATCTGGTGGTGATAATCGATAAATCCCAATACGATCAATGCACTGACGAACAGACAGGATGCAAAAAAGTGAGGGCTCAGTGAATACTGCATATAAACCAGTAGAAAACAGAACGGAGTGAGAGCCTCGACCAACGGATAGGCCAGAGAGATATTGGCCTTGCAGCTCCCGCATTTTCCCCTTAAAGCTAGATAGGAAAGGATGGGAATGTTTTCGTAAAATTTAATCTGTTTTCCACAGTGAGGGCAGGACGAAGGGGGCCGGAGGAGGCTGAGGCCTCTGGGCAGGCGGTAGATGACGACATTGAGGAAGCTTCCCCAGACAAGTCCGAACACAACGATTAAAATTATCTCTTCCATGGGCTTATCCGTGTTGTAATGGTCTCTGTTTCCGGGTTATAGAGATAGTCTTCTCCATCCAAGTCTTTGGGGACAGCTGTGATGAATCCGTCGCTCACTAGCTGCCGGAGGTCGTCAGGAGCACGGCCGTACTTGTTCTTGTACAATTCAATAGCCGACTTCAATGTCTCGAAATCCATGGCTGCTTTTGTCCGGTAGAGATGGTTGGAGGCGATCTTTATGACCCGTTCATCGGTGGCCGTTTCATAGATCTCAAGCCAGTTTTGCCAGGCAGTTTTGTAGTCGGAGATCCTGAATACGGCGTTGGCATAAAGCCTTTGCGCGATATCTGGAGCCCCCTCGATCTCCATGGTCTTCTTGTAATATTTTTGTGCGGCCTCATAATTTTTGGCGAGCATCTGGGCGAAGTGCCCGGCTTGCAGGGGTAATATCCACTGTGTTGGATTCTTTTCTAACCCGCGGTCGAGAATAGTGAAGGCGAGATCGAGGTCTTTTGCGTCATATACGGCGATGAGAGCCCCGATTTCGTATGGATCCAGATACTGAGGATCTAACTCGGCAATGATAGAGAAGATGTGGTCCAGATAATCAAACCTTTCCCAGATCGTCTGGTCGCTGAAATACTGGATGGCCCACAAATAGACCAAGTCTGCCATGAGAGAATTATAGCCGAAGGTCACATATGTTAACGATTTACCAGAAGGGATGTAGATGATGGATGAGCCTGGAACTTGGTACCGAGCGACGGCATCGGTTTTTAGTTTTAATCCGGCAAATAGCACGAGACTGACCACAAGGATTAAAAGGATTGTTGCTTTTTTCATGGGCTCAGATAAAATCCCGCCTCCTGAAGACAAGCACAGCCAGAAACAGGATGAACACCGAGTAACAGAAGCCATACAGAAAGGAAAAAAAGAAGAGTTCGGGGGGGATCGGAAGGTGATGAACGATCTCGGTCTTGATGTTGAAGTTTTCCAGGTCGGGAAGGAGCGTGTAGAGCACTCGGGCCAGTGCCCTCCCCAGCCCGGAATTTATATTGTCTATAAGGGTTTCAAGCCCCCAAGACAGATGGCCGATCAGATAGAAGGAGAGGGTGTAGATCGAGCTCAGAATAGGTGTGGAGAAACAGGAGAACAGGATGGCCACGGCAGTGATAACACAGAGTTCACAAAAAATGAGAAAAACGGCTGCGAATATCTGCCATTCGATCTTGAATGTATGGAAAAAAAGCAGGATGAGGAAGAGTACCGTCATGAGGAAGAGCATGACAAAGAGGGTCAGGATCATCCCAAAATACTTACCGAGCAGGAATTGATACCTGTGGATCGGTTTTGACAAGAGTGTATAGAGGGTTTTTTTGTCGATCTCTTTATAGACAAGGCCGGTTCCAACAAGGATGGCCATCAGTGCACCGAAAAATGAGAGGGCAGCTAAACCAACATCTGTGATGATCTTGACTTGATCGCCGACTGTGAGCAGAGCGAGGACCCTGGAGAAGAGGAAACAGACTGCGGCAAAAAAGAAGATCACATAGAGGATCCTGTCTCTGATGGCTTCTCTGAATGTGTTGAGGGCAATGGCCTTGATCTTCATTGTGTCTTCACCATCTCGACAAAGAGGTCTTCCAGAGTTTCCGTCCTGGGGATTAGGGAGTGGATTTTCCCTTTTTGGGAGTGGACGAGTTGGAGGACTTCTTCGAGTTTGCTCTCATCTGTTATTTTAAGGAATATCCTATCACCGGATGAGGCAAGGCTTTCACTTAGCTCCCTGAGTTGCTCTTCCTTCAATCCTGAGAGGATGACTTCCGTGAAGTTGATCTTTTCTGAGATGAGATCTTTCAGTCTTCCCGAGTTAATGATCTCGCCGTTGACAATAATGGCGACTCTATCACAGATCATTTCAATATCCTGGAGGATATGCGAGGATAGAAAGACGGTTTTGCCCTCATCGCGTAAACTGGTGATGATGTCTCTGATCTCTTTCCTCCCCAATGGGTCGAGACCGCCGAGAGGTTCATCCAAGAAAACGATGGAAGGCTCATTGAGGAGGGCCTGTGCCATGCCGATCCTCTGAAGCATTCCCCGGGAGAATTTCCTCAGCTGGAGGTGGGCAGATTTTTCTAGACGGACCAGGCGGAGAAGACTTTGGATCTTGTCTTCCTTTTTATCTTTTTTTATAAAGAACAACTGGCTGTAGAATTCAAGAAATTCCGACGCCGTGAGATAATCATAGAAATATGGATTTTCCGGCAGGAAACCGATCCTCTCTTTAGCCGAGAGAGAGAGGTAGGGCTGGCCAAGAATGCGGATCTCTCCCTTTTCTGGAAAGATCAGTCCCAGTAGACATTTAATGGTTGTGGTTTTTCCGGCCCCATTCGGGCCGAGATAGCCAAAGATCTCGCCCTGTTTAACCTCCAGGTGGATCCCTTTGAGGATCTTCTTTTTTTTGAGAAGGAAACCGGTTTTGAATGATTTATGGAGGTCGGTGATCTTGAGCGCTTCTGCCATAAAGTTCCCTCTAATTATATTGATTCCTCTTCCTAATTCAAGGCCTGGCGTTATTTGAGCCCCGTGATTTTTTGGGCGTTTTTCAACAGCCAGTGCTGAGTGAAAACATGCTCTCTATTCAGACCCAGATGTTTTTCCAATTGCTCCTTGATCTCGCCGTCAGGTATCATAGGGATCAGTGTCTCGTATATGCTGATGAGTTTTTCTTCACTGGGGATGAGAGTATCCAATGCACTCATCCGGTCATCTCCGGGATAGACAGATGGCATGGGATTCATGCTCTTTTCCATCCCTGCGGCGTCCTTCTCTGCATTCTCAATTTTAACGACATCTCCCAGCTTGACGAGTATGCCGGAATTCTTATCCCAATGCTTCATGTGATCGATGGAATTTTTAAATAATCGTTGACTAAGATCTTGGTGTTCACTAAACAAGATCGTGTAATAAAGATATCGATGGAGAAGTTCATTTTCTAGCCTCATGATCTCGTGCAAAAGCCCTGCTTCTTCTTTGTTGGCATTTGCCGGATCAGCCTGGAAACACAGAGCCTCTTCGGCTCCTTCGGCCTTCATGGCTTCCATCATGGCAACGAATTGGTCCGAATGCCGGACTTCGTCGTACGAAATGTTCAAGATCATGTTTTGGATCTTGGGGAATGCGCCTTCCTCGAATTCCGCTGACTGATACAGGTTGGTCACCATATCCTCGGTTTCTTTATCCCTTTTGAAGTTATCCATGATTTTGGGATAACGGATGACCTTGTCCGTTTTAAAGGAGGGCTCTCCTCCCATCTGTTTGATAATTATGCCCAGTTGTAGAGAGTGGTACATTTCATCGACTCCGATCTGGATGGTCTGCGCGCGGGCGTCTGTGGTTTTTTGCATTATGGGGTCTTGGTAGAGGAATTTTCCCTTTGGCATTGAGTATGCGTGGATGGTGTACTCAAAACTTACAGCCCACTCATGTTCTAATGCGACGTTCAAGAGTTGTATGGCATCCTCTTTTGTTTGGATGGGTTTGCTCATAATCTTACCTCCTCATATGAATTATTCATAAAAACTGCTGACAAATTTATACTTAAAAAACTCTCATATTATATTGTCAGCATTTTTTACCCTTCGGGCGAACCGATCTCACTACCTCGGCATCGTTGCAGTCCACTCGCAGTAGTTCACTACAGCTTCGTGGGCCGCTGCCTCGCCGATGCAGCAATCTCAACTCGTGAATAATCCAACTTTCTTCTGAATTATTCATGTCGATACGTTCTTCGTAATAAGTATACTAATATAAAATAAAAATTACATCGAAATCAATAGGTTATTCCACTCAAAATACATCTCCAAATGCTTGGGAATGAACAAAATCACCCCCAGAATCACCTTTAGAGGGGATTGACCGAGGACCGTGCGTGTGAGAATATGGGCTCATTCAAACGGCCTTTGCGCAGTTATTCACCTCATCCAAGGCAGCGTCGAGGTTTTGAAAAGGGAGGGGACGGAAGATTCCTCTCCCGCCCTCCTTTCATCCCCTAATAAGAAACTTAGGGGATGTTTTTCTTCCAACCATTCCTTGATTGAATGAACCCTTGAGAATATAATTGGATGTCCCGTTAACACCGGTGTTACAGAACGATGTCCATAGAAACTCGGATACCAAAGCTCAGAACCGATATAGAGATCTTCTCCACCTATTACCAGGGCCAAAAGGCGTTAGTCGTGAAGGATGTCTTAGGCCTGATAAAGGATCCGGTTGTGCTCCAGGGACAGATCCTTGACTTTATCGGCCTTATCGACGGGAAGCGAAGTCCCCGCGACATTCAACTCGAACTCATCCGTCAGCAGAATGGTGTTTTTGTCGGTGTTGAAGATGTCCTGTCACTGCTCTCCGAATTGGATTCTCTATTTCTCTTGGAGAGTGATCACTACAGGGACACGAAAAACAAAATTTTTATTGACTACAGCCAGC
>WTAW01000146.1 GCA_013139435.1 Candidatus Aminicenantota bacterium
CATCCTTTGCGCCTTGCATCCATTAATGTTAGGGTGGGGTGGGTTGGCCTCGACTCGTGAATAATCCAGGGTAAATGGAGACGTCAAAATGAGAAAAGTGATACTACTTATTCTGATGATGGGTGTGATGTTTTGTGGAACCACACTAGCGCAAAGTAGGGGATTTGGCCTGGGAGTCATATTGGGAGAGCCCACCGGGATTAATTTCAAGCACTGGACCGGGGGCAAAACGGCACTAGTCGGTGCTGCTGCCTGGGCTTTTGGTCGTGAAAACTCCCTCCATTTGCACTTGGACTGGACGTTTCACAATTTTCGCTTGATCAAAGCAGAAAGACATGTGCTCCCATTCTATTATGGGATTGGAATCAGGTACAAGGATGAACATCGCGACAGAGTCGGTATCCGATTTCCCCTAGGGCTCATCTACATGTTTGATGATGCGCCCGTGGATATTTTTTTGGAGATCGTTCCGATATTTGATCTGGCTCCAAAGACAGAAGTATCTTTTAATGGAGGAATCGGGGCAAGATATTATTTCTGACCTGGATAAATCGCAATTCTTAATTTCTGTGAATAATTCAGGTGTTGGGAATAATTTACGGGTTTTGAGTTTTTTCTTTCGCCACCTTCTTCAGTTTGTCATTTGCCATGATCCCCACATCCACGCGCCGGTTCAATGCACGCCCCTCTGCTGTTTCGTTGGGTGCTACGGGTTGGGCCATTCCGTAACCCATGATCGTGAAGCGTGTGGGATCGACTTTTTGCATGGCAAGCCAATTCGATACAGATTCGGATCTTCTTTTCGATAGAGTAAGGTTGTATTCTTCCGAGCCCGTTGAATCTGTGTGTCCCTCGATCAGAATATTCGTGTCCGCATACTTGTTGAGGATCATGGCCAATTCGGCCAGCTCATCCTTGCTGTTTTGCTTCAAGGTTGCCTTGTCCACATCGAAGAGGATTCCGGAGTCGAAGGTGATCTTTATGCCCTCACCCATCCTCTCGACCTTTGCACCCTCGATGTCTCTTTCGATCTCTGCCGCTTGTTTGTCCATGTAGCTGCCGATGTAGTAACCAGCGGCTCCTCCCACAGCAGCACCGATAATGGCTCCGGCGAGAGTGCTCCCTGCGGCCTTTCCGATGACACCACCAAGGACCGCGCCGGAGGCTCCTCCGATAGCAGCACCCTTTTCTTTTTTGCCCCATGAAGCACAATGTGTTCCGGCAATAATAAAGCTGACCATCAGTATAATAACAAAATATTTCTTCATGATCGCATCCCCTTTAATTGGCATTGGAATTTCATTACAAAGTCTTGAGACTATTATAATCCAACGAATCGGAAATTTGAATCAATTGGAAAGAGTTTGACAATGGCAAGTTTTCATTATAAAAAGAAGAAGAAAAATTTAAATTGGGGGAACTGCAATGCTTGACATCTGTCCATTATTGATGATCGCGATCAAAGAGCCTGGATTCATATCAGACATAGAAGAAAAACAAGCCAGATGCCTTAAGGGGGATTGTGCTTGGTTTGTTGCCAACGAAGATCAGGGGAAGGAAGGATGCGCCATCAAGGCCCTGGCGGGATCTCTTTATTCTGTAACTTCCAAGACTAATATCGATTAGCCTGAGATTGTCGTTCTTCTTGTCTTCGATCCCTGTTCCAGGAGGGGATTCGGTCATTTTGAGATTTACTACTGGACCAGTATGAAATGGACCAGTATGAATTGAAACGCCGCCCATCTTTTTGCATTCAATCAATTTTTCAATAAGAGGTGCGACTAAACCTACGCATTATTATGGATAATCGTATTTTAGGCGCAAGCCAGGGTTCTGTCGATTCCAAACGCGATCGACTCGTTCACAAGAACCTGAATCGGGCGTTTGATACCCTCAGAGAGGGGAACTATGCATTGGTACGTTCGTACACAGAAACCACTCTCCTCAATAAAATGTGCCGAGTTATCGTAGAGCTGGGTGGATATCCCTTTGCCTGGATCGGATTCCCTGAAAACGGTCGATATAGAAAGGTGCGCCCTGTTGTTTATGCGGGAGACGAGGATGGGTATCTGAGCGCGATCGAGTTGACTTGGTCGCACGTAAAGATGAGCAAAGACCCTGCAGGCATAGCTATCCAAACAGGTGAGGTCAGCATAGAAAAGAACCTGGCAAAAAAAAATGGGTTTGTCCCATGGAAAGCAGAGGCATCCAAGCGGGGATTTTTGTCTTCAGTCGCTTTCCCTCTGATCCGGGACGATCAGACGCTGGGAGCAGTCAATATCTTCTCTGGGGATCCAGAGGGCTTCGGGAAAGAGGAAATAGTGCTTTTGTCAGCTTTGGCAGAAGACCTTTCGTACGGAATTGCAACCATTCGTACACGAGAGAAAATGAAGACAGTCGAGGAAAAACTCAAGGAGAGTCAGGAAAGATTACAGCGAACCGTTGAAGTCACCATCCAGGCACTCGCAACGACGATCGAAATGCGCGATCCCTACACGGCTGGACACCAACGGCGTGTAGCCACGCTGGCTTCGGCCATCGCGGAAGAAATGGACCTCACCAAAGAGAAAGTCGATAACATCAACATAGCCGGACTTATCCACGATATCGGCAAGATCTATATCCCAGTTGAGATTTTGACAAGACCCGGCAAGCTGAGTGAGTACGAAGTGGACATCATCAAAGCTCACCCGCAATACGGTCATGACATCATGATTGAGACAGAAGTTCCCGAGCCAGTCGCAGAGATTGTTCACCAGCATCATGAAAGAGTGAACGGCTCCGGTTATCCGGACGGCAAAAAGGGTGAGGAGATCCTTCTGGAATCGAAAATATTGAGCGTTGCAGATGTCGTTGAGGCCATGTCCTCGCACCGCCCCTACAGGCCTGCTCTGGGTATTGATGTGGCTCTGGATGAAATTAAGAATTACAGAGGCATCTACTATGAACCTGAAGTGGCTGATGCCTGTTTAAGACTCTTCGAAAAGAAAGGCTATGAGCTGAGCCAGGAGAGTCAGTCCACCTTTCACCACTGATCCCCTCCTTTTTCAACCTGAATTATTCATAAAAGATGCTGCCAAATTTATATTCTGAAAGCATTCAACATTTTGTTGTCAGCGACTTTTATGAATAATTCAGGTTGGTTAGAACCAGGAAAATAGTGATAAGCCGAATAACCATTTACTTACAGTTGAGGTGTCTTCATCAAAATATTTTGTAGTCTCCCCACTTACAAAAATCCTGATCTTGATCTCACTTCCGAATTCTCCAAACAAAGTGAGACTTCCATCGAATGTAGCTGCATTAACTCTGGCTCTTGCATTGGCACCAAAGTTTAAAGGTCTTTGAATGGTGTTAAAACCTACGTTTGCTCCTGCATCATACGTGTGCGTGAAGTTGGGGCCGCCAAAGACCTCATACCTGATCGTTTTTTCGAGTTTTTCAAAGAAAGGCTGATTTCTAAGGCCAATTCCCACTCCAAGATTCGAAGTGAATGGCTGATCGACATCTACAGGCATAGTAATATCGTAGATGCAGTAACCCACGGCTAATAGATCTTTATTTATTTTTCGCTCATACTGGAGTGATAGAGGATATTCGATTGTCTCAGGTCTAAACACGTGGAAAAATGCGTCGTCTCTAAGAATGGGAATCCTGCTAATCAAAGAAATCTGAAGTCGTCTATCTCGTCTTTTGAAAAATTCCAGGTCGATCGCAAGTATGGACTCCATTTTATAACGATCATAAGAGGGCAAAACACCTGTCTGGAATTCCAGCTTTCGGATGAAATTGTTCGCCTGTCCCCCAGATTTGAAACGCATCCCCAAATAAGTCGTGTTGTCATATTCGTAGTGTTTTGTGTTTCTCACGAACAGGTCCAGATTCTCGTTCAAAGCGATAAAGAATTCCAGGTCGTGTAGAACTTTTGTGAAATTGATCAGTTTAAATTCTGCTTCTATGCCGAATTCTGTTTTGAGGATATTCGGATATTTATAGTTAAACACAAGCAAGTTGTCATACCATTCGTGACCACCGATGTAGAATCCCCCACCAAAACCCAGCTTCATCTTGTTTGTCCGGTACCATAGCCTCCCCAAGACTTCATTTGCATCAAAAATTGTTCGGTATGTGCGAGATGTGATATGGCGGCAAAAATGATTCAAGCTGCCTTCTATGCTCAGCAAGTTTGTAAAGTAGTATAGCACCCCTGCTTTGATCCAGTAATCAACCTCTCCTTTGAGCTGGCTGTTGATTCTCTGATAATAGTTGACCTCGGTAAATATGGTGCCCTTCTTTATCGGAAATTCGAACCGAAGATATGGCCGGAAAAACCGCCGCTCGTGAGAATCTACACCGATCTCAATGTTGGCTTTTGCATGAGTCTTATCTTGTGCTGTGGGACCTTGGTCAGCAAAACATGTTAGGGATGTCAAAATAAAACAGATGATGAGCAATAATCTCGAGATGAACATATCGTCACTGAAACTATTGATTATAGCTATTTTCACTGTCCTATTCAAAAAGGTTAAATGACGTGCTATTGTGTTCTCTCAAGATCGCTCCATCGAGTCACATGCAATCACTGGACAGTCTTTATAAAAAACATCTCGAAACAAAGACTCAATGGATGATCGCACAGCTTAACGGGATCGATTTATCCCATCTTTGCTGCAAGATTTTACCATCGCCCATCAGTGATGGCTTCAGAAACCGAGCGAAATTCCGTGTCTTTCATGACAGAAACGGAATAAGAATAGAAGGCACAGATCCCATAGACGGCCCTGTGCCTTACGAGGAATCGCTCTGGATTCTTCCCGATTGGAGCAGGCAAATTGTGAGACAAGTGAGTGCGTTTATCCAAGCGGATCATAAAGATCTTCTTGTCGATGGCTTTGAGATCCAATTGGCACACGGTAAGAAAAA